>JANXBB010000076.1 GCA_025061975.1 Caldifarciminota bacterium
ATGAGATTTATGAAATATTTAAATTTATTACGAAGAGTATAAAGGCCTTAAAAATTGCTTACCAGCCTGATGGATTTAATGTTGGTTTGAATCTTGGTAAAGCGGGAGGTGCTGGATTAGTAGGACACATACATTTTCATATTGTTCCTCGGTGGGTTGGTGATACTAATTTTATGTCTGTCCTTGCAGATACCAAAATTATAAATGAAGAATTAGAAAAAATACGGGATAAATTAAGTGCGCTTTTAACTAACCAACATGGCTAAAGTTAAAGCAGTAATTTTTGATTTAGATAACACTCTTGTCGATTTTATGAAAATGAAAGATGCTGCAATTGATGCAGCAGCTGATGCTATGATAGATGCCGGACTCCCTTTAAAAAAGTTTGAAGCAATACAAAAAATTAAGGAAATATATCAAGAAAAAGGCATTGAATATCAACAAGTATTTGATCAGTTCTTACTGAATGTTTTAGGTGAAGTTAATCCTAAAATTCTTGCAGCCGGTATAATTGCTTATCGTAGAGCTCGAGAAAGTACATTGGTTGCGTATCCGAAAGTTACAATAACTTTGCTTGAATTATTAAAACGGGGACTTAAACTTGCAGTAGTTTCGGATGCACCTCGGCTTCAAGCTTGGTTACGACTTTGTGGTTTAAATATTCATAACTACTTTGATGTTGTGGTGACCCTTGAAGATACAAATAAACGCAAACCCGATCCTGAACCGTTTAAGAAAACGCTTCAGTTGTTAAATCTGCAACCCAATGAGGTAATAATGGTCGGAGATTGGCCCGAACGAGATATTGTTGGTGCGAAATTACTAGGTATGAGGACAGTTTTTGCTCGATACGGGGATACTTTTGGAACAAAGTTTTCTGGTGCTGATTGGGAGATTGATGAGATTTACGATTTGATAAAAATCATTGATGAAGAGAATAAAAAATAGCGCATGGCTATATTTGGTCTCGGGATCGATTTGATTGAGGTGGGACGGATTAAAAACGCTATTAGTCGATTTTCAGATCGATTTAAAAATAGAGTTTTTTCACCTGAAGAGCAAGAGTTTTGCGAAAGTCGAGCAAATAAATATTTAGCATATGCAGCACGATTTGCGGCTAAAGAGGCGTTTTCTAAAGCTTTAGGAACCGGGCTAAGGGGGAAAATTTTATGGCGCGAGATAGTAGTAATCGATAATGAAAAAGCTCCACCTCATTTAGAAGTCAGAGGCAAAGCTAAAGAAATATTAAAAAATCGCCAAGTATTTCTTTCGTTAACTCATACTACAAATTACGCTGCTGCGGTTGTAATTATTGAAGAGTAATTTACAATAACGTAATAAATGATCCGTTTTTTTACTGTATCGATACTTATTATCAATATTTTTATCTTGGGTTGCAAAGTACACAAACAGTCAGCAATTGAATTTAATTTACCCAACTGGCATCATCAGGAAACGCTTAATTACAAAATAATAAAAAATGGACGCCAAATTGGTTTATTGAAATTTTTACTTTGTTTTGATACCAATAACGAAATTCCAATTTATCTTTTATATCGATCTATAAACTACACGCTGTCATCTAACAAAATTTTAGATTCAGCAGTGGTGTGCTTTACGAGGAATGAATTTTTGCCGTTGAGATCTTATATAAATGTTTCGTCGGATTTTGGATATTACATATCCGAAGCCCATTATTTTAAAGATAAAGTTGAAATTTTTCACGAAACTATGGATGGATTTACAAAAAAAGAATTACCGGTAACAGTTAATAGTTACGACTACGAGATGAGGTTTTATCTTTTGCGAGCAGCTGACTTTAGCAAAAGACATTATTATCAATTTTATCTTGTTTCACCACCGATTAACGAAAAAATTTTATATTCAGCTCAGATTTCCCCAAAAGCAAAAATTGTTTTAGAAAATAATGTCTATGAATGTATAAAAATTACTCTTACTAATCTTTATACCAACGAACAGCAGTATCTTTATTATGAAAAAAATGACCCACGCCGCCTTCTTCGGTATCACGATAAACTTAAGGATTTGAGATTCGATTTGATGACCAAATAACCGAAGATTTAGTTAAATAATACTTGTTCTAAACTCGGTTTGTTTCAAGACCCTATTAATTGTTGATAATAAGGTTGTTGGGTTGAATGGCTTGGTCAAAAATGCGTCACAGCCCATTTCCTGAGCTAATTTCTGTGCATCTTCACCAGTTCGAGCCGTAAAAATTATTATTGGGATATCTTTATATGGTTCATAATTTTTTAAAAGTCCACATAGTTTATAGCCATCAAGACCCGGAAGCATAATATCAAGGATGATTAAATCGGGTTTAGCTTGGCGTAATTCGTTAAACATACTGACCCCATCCGTCACTACTGTGACTTTAAATCCAATACGTTCTAAATGAAACTTAACAATTTCACTTAAATTTTTGTCGTCTTCCACAAGTAAAATTGATTGCATAATGATTTGTTAAGGTTTTTTAATTTTTATTGTTAATAGGCAAAGCTAAAGAAAATTTGGCTCCATTGTTGCTTTCGGCCCAAATCACTCCGTTGTGCATTTCGATAATTTTTTTAGTGATTATTAATCCTAAACCTAAATTTAATGGTATCCCTGTAGTTTCTTTAATATTGGTTCCCTCAAATATTAATGGTAATTTTTCTTTAGGTATGCCCGGGCCGTTGTCAGTGATTGTTATTTTTAGATACTTTTTTTGGGGATCTACAGCAGGGTTTTCCAACTTTAAAGATTTGCCGGAAAGGAGTTGGGTAGTTATTTGAATTTTTCCACCTTCCGGAGAGAATTTAATTCCGTTATCAATGATATTTGCAATTGCTTCATAAATCCGTTCACGATCAACTAACACCTTAGGGGTATTAGTAGCAAATTTGGTTTTAATATAAAGTTTCTTTCGTTTTGTTAATAGTGAATAATTTTTTAGGATCTCTTTAATAATTTCTTCAATTTTATAAGGTGCTTTTTTAAGTTTCCAGTTTTCAGATTTAGCAGCTGAAATTTTGAGTAAATTGTTCACAATTTCTACTAGTCGATCTAATTCTTCCTCAGCGATTTTTAGAATTTTTTTACTTTGAGTGTCAAATTTTGAATAATTGATTTCACTAAGAAGTGAAATTGCCTCTTTAATTGTAGTTATCGGGGTCTTTAATTCATGAACAACCGCCGTCATTAACTCATAAT
>JANXBB010000099.1 GCA_025061975.1 Caldifarciminota bacterium
GTTAGCGCAAGAGCACAATAATAAACAAAGTATCAATAATAAACAAAGTGCAATATTAAACAAAGAAAAAGAAAAATTAATAATAAAAAGAAAAAGAAATCTTAACGCTAAAGCGTTTTTGGAGAATAGAAAGATAAAAAAAGAAAAGAGCAAAAGCAATAATTTCTTGACATTAGTTTTAAATATGTTAAAATCTTTATTGTTAGGGGCAATAAAAATGATTAAAAAATTAGCATATGATACTAAAACGCGGTTAATGATTTTTAAATTATCAATTGCAATATTTATCTTTAACCAAAAACTAAGGAGGTCAAAGCATGGGTAGCAAAATAAAAATAATAGCACTTGTAATGCTTTTGCTCGGAAGTGCGACTGCTTTTGGTCAACTGCTTCTTGAAGAAAACTTTAATTATTCGGCCGGAACTGCCTTGACTGCAACAGGAAATTGGACTGCTCATAGCGGTGGTGGCACAAATCCGATTTTAGTTGTTGAGCCCGGTTTAACATATTCAGGATATGTTTCTTCAGGAATTGGTAATGCAGCAAAAATTGATACTACAGGTGAAGATGTAAATCGAACTTATACCTCACAAACAAGTGGCACGATTTATGCGGCATTTATGGTAAATGTAACTAAAGCAACGACCAGTGGCGATTATTTCTTTCATTTAAGCTCAAACCCAATCAACACAACTTATTTTGATGGCCGAGTTTATGTCAAAAAAGACGCTTCAAATAATTTAGCATTTGGATTGAGTAAACGGACAGAGACAGCAATATACACTGATTTTGTATATTCGTTAAATACGACTTACCTTGTGGTATTAAAATACGAAATTGTAAGTGGTACGCAAAATGATAAGGTTAGCCTATTTATTTTTAGCTCCGGTGTTCCTTCCACAGAACCTGTTACACCGACGATAGGTCCTTTATCTCCTGCCACTGCCGACCCTACAGATATTGGTTCTGTTGCGCTGCGTCAAGGGGGGACAGGTGCACCGTCTTTATATATTGATGGCATTCGCATTGCTACAAGTTGGCTTGATGCGTTAGGTA
>JANXBB010000128.1 GCA_025061975.1 Caldifarciminota bacterium
ACAAAGACAACAGCTTCCTAATCTACTCAGGGGGCCGCTGGGGGAACAGTACCCCCTCCTTCAAGCAAATTCTAAATAGCATAATGAATCTCAAAGACTTAGATTAAAAAATCGCTTTAAAAAAATATTACTTTAAAGTAATATTTTGGGGGTGGTTTTTTTAAAGATATGAGGATAAAAAGTAAGAAATCAGGTTTATGTTAAATTAAGGAGCTATAAATAAAAAAGGAGGAGTTCGGTTGAACTCCTCCTTAGGTTTAGTTAGTTAATTATTTTTTTATTGATTTATCAGTTGGGCCTGGTGCGGTAGTGGTGTAGATATTGACTGGTGTTAAGTTGCCGGTTGCGCCGTCAATATTAAATACATACCAATAACAATAAGTCGGGCAGGTAGTTTGGGGTGGGGTAAAGGTATAGGTTAGGATACCGTTACGGTAGACTTTGACTACTGCTTGGGATGTTGCAATGGTGCTATCACCAGAATAATGGTGCACCGCATACTTATAGGTGCCTGGGCTTAATTGGCTGATTGTGATATGTTCTGGGCCGTAACCTGTAACATCGTCAACATCTAAGCTGCAATAAGGTGTAGTGCTTAGCCGGCCACGATTTGCATAATAGACATGATAGGCTTGAGGTGTCCAGCAATGGGCATCAAGGTCACGAGGATGTTGACCCCAGGTTAATGCAATCGTAAACGGAAAAACCGAGCTTGTAATTGTTATTCCTAATTCTTCAGACCATTCAGAGAGTGCTCCCAGTTCATCTTTGGCTTGAACTTTTATAAAATATGTTCCGCTGTTTGTATAAGTGTGAGACATAGAAGCAGTGTCTCCAGAACGATATTTGTTTGTCCATTCTGAAGTATCGCCATCGCCCCAAGCAAAGCGATAGCTTATGCTATCACCATTCGGATCAGTTGTTAGAGCTTTAAATGTATAACTAGTATTTATAACCCCACTTGACGGCCCAAAAGGAATTTGAGGTTTTAAGGGTGCGGCATTATTTGTTACAATTGTAAAAATAAGGCTATCTGACCACAAAGAAAGATTGTTATCTTTATCTTTGACACGATATTTTATCGGATATTGAGTAACAGAACTTACTTGCCAACTATGTCTAAATGTAACCGAAGTGCCACTGGGCATTAACGTTGACCACTCTGAGGTGTCATTAGCATTTGCTCCCCAAAAGAATTGATAACGAATGCTTTCGCCATCCGGGTGGGTTGCTGTGCCTTTGAAGTCATAGATAACATTAAAGATCCCACGAGTTGGACCAGAAGGAACCGGCGGAACATAATCACCGAGTGGATTGGTAAGCCGAAAACAGCCCCAAAATCCTAATATGAGTGCGGATGTTAAAATAAGTATTACCGGTATAAAGTATTTATGCATATAATTTATCCTTTCTCTTCACCTAAAAATTGGGAAATTTTAGGCAAAGGATGTATTATCATAACACAGATATTTAATAAGTCAAGCTTTATTTTTTAATTATTTAATCAAGCATCGGCAAAGTTTGTGTTATAAAATAATCGCTACACTATTGACAAATCAAAAATTTATAATTATTCTAAAATCCTATGAAACTACCGGTGAAATGGTTAAAAGATTTTCTTAATCTAACACTTGATGCCCAAGAGCTTGCTTTGCTTTTAGCAAAACATGGAGTTGAAGTAAAAGATATCTTATATCCCGGAGAGCTGATAAGCGACTTTATTGTTAATGAAGTAAAGGAGATTACCAATTATAACATTGTAATCTTTGATGGAAAAGAAGAGCGTACCGTCCGAACTGTAAGCTATCATTTAGAGCCGGGCGACAAAGTTGCTTATAGTCCGCAAAAGCAGCTTTTGCTTTCGCCAAGTTACTTAAAATTTTCTGATGACACCTTGCCTTATTTATTAGAACCAAACTACGAAATTGGGCACAAGCTTACTCATTACTTAGATGATGTTGTTTTGGATTTAGAAATCTTGCCCAACCGTGCTGACTTGTTAAGTATTTTAGGTTTAGCACGCGAAATTCAAAGTTATCGGGAAGTTTCTGGAACTTTAAGAATTCCTGACGATCGTTTTTATAGCCGATTTAGAATTAAATCACAAACTGCGAAAACATTTGACAGCATAGATAAATACTTGTCCTTAGAGCTTAAAGATAAAACTGCTTGTCCTGATTATATTGCGCGTATGATTGGCAATGTTCAGGTTCTTCCTTCGCCTTTTGTTATCCAGTGGCGCCTTTATATTGTAGGGCTTAGGCCGATTAATAATATTGTTGATATAACGAATTACATTATGATTAAATACGGTACACCACTCCATGCTTTTGATTACTCAAAAATTACCGATCATAAGATTGTTGTGCGTTTTGCTCAAAAAAATGAAAAAATTCGGACAATAAACAACGAGTTAATTGAACTCCATCCCGAAGTCTTATTGATTGCCGACAGCAAATATCCTATTGCAATTGCCGGAATTATTGGCGGGGTAGAAAGCGAAATTGATTACAATACCAAAGAAGTTGTTTTAGAATGTGCACGATTTAATCCTCGGGTGATTCGTAAGGCTCGAAAAATTTTAGGCATAACAACTGAAGCTCAAGAGCGATTTGAAATGGGGGTTGATTCTGAATTATTAGAACAGGCTTCAAAAGAAGCTTGCGAGTTAATTGCTTATTACAGTTATGGTACGGTTATTAATGGTAAGCTTGAAGAACGTAGTGCGGAGCATTTAAAAGAAATTAGTTTATCATTATCCCGAGTAAATCAGATTATCGGTTTACAGTTTGATTGTAAGTTAATTAAGTCTATTCTTGAAAAGCTTGGTTGTGCAATAAAAGAAGAAAATAACACGTTAAAAGTAAAGTGTCCTAAAGCACGGTTTGATTTGCAATCCGAGATTGACTTAATTGAAGAAATTGCTCGAATTTATGGATATGAAAATTTGCCGTCACAGTTTGCAACTTTAATTAAAAAACCCGGCGGTTATCATACTCTTAACCGGTATCTAAATGAGTTTAGGAACTTTTTTGTTGGCAAAGGATTTTATGAGTGTTATACAATAAGTTTCTGTGATGAAAAAACTGCGAAAATTTTCTTAAAAGATAATTTAATCAAACTACCCAATCCGTTAAATGAACGCTACGCATACCTGCGCCCATCAATTTTAGCAACCCTTCTTGAGAGTGTGCGAATTAATCTTGCGCGGGGCAATAAAAATTTACGGCTTTTTGAAGTTGGTAAAGTCTTTTACTATAAAAATGAGTTTTGCGAAAAAAATGAACTTGCGTGTATTCTTTGCGGGGAGCGCGAATTGACATTTTGGCAAGCAGTTAAATTTTTAAACTATGACTTTTATGACATTAAAGGCATTGCTGAAAGTTTCTTTAATTACTATCAGCTTAAAGACATTATCTACGAACTTAGCCCGTGTTTTTATCTTAAAGAAAGTCTGGGAATAAAATTTGCTGATCGGCATTTAGGACTA
>JANXBB010000168.1 GCA_025061975.1 Caldifarciminota bacterium
CAACCGCAGCCATTTTAGTAAAAGAAGTCATTGGTGATAATCTGTTAGCTGTTTATGTAGATAGTGGTTTAATGCGCGCTGGCGAAACCGAATTTATTATAGAAAATTTTTCTAAGTTTAATCTTAATTTACGATTAATCTCAGCTCACAAAAGATTTTTCAGAAGACTTAAAGGTATCACAAACCCAGAAGAAAAACGGAAAATTATCGGCAAATTATTTATCGATATATTTGAAGAAGTCGCGCACAAAGAAAACATTAAAGTTTTAATCCAGGGAACAATTTATTCGGATCGAATCGAAAGTGGCTTTACTAAACATTCAGCTACAATTAAATCCCATCATAATGTCGGAGGGCTACCCCAAAAATTATCATTAGAAATTTATGAACCTTTGCGCAATCTTTATAAAGATGAAGTCAGAAAAATTGCACGAAAGCTTGGTCTAGGGAATGAAATTATAAAACGTCATGTGTTTCCCGGTCCCGGATTAGCAATTCGAGTATTAGGTGAAGTAACTCCAACAAAAGTTGATATTGTCCGTCGGGCGACAAAAATTATTGAAGACGAATTAAAAAAATTCGGTTTATATGAAAAATTCTGGATGGCGTTTGGAGTGCTTTTGCCCATAAAAAGTGTTGGAATTCAAGGCGATGCTCGGACTTATAAGTATCCATTAGTTATTAGAATCGTCCAGTCACAAGATGCGATGACAGCTAATTTTGCAAAAATCTCATATAAGGTTCTAGAACAAATTTCCACGCGGATCACAAACGAAATTAGTGAAATCAACCGCGTTGTTTATGATATTACCAATAAACCACCAGCAACAATGGAATGGGAATAAACAACACCAAAAACATACACATCTTAGGTTTAGTAGGTAGCCCCAGGAAAAATCGTAACACTGATATCCTTGTTCAAAAAGTCCTTGATGGGGCATATAAAGCTGGAGCGCAAATCACAAAAATCTATCTTAATGACTTAAAGATAAAACCGTGCCAGGCATGTCTTAGACATCCTTATCCTAAATACTGTTTCTTCAATGACGGAATGAATAAATTGTATAAACTATTCGAAAAAGTGGACGGAATTATTTTAGGAACACCGGCCTATTACGAAACAATTTCGAGTCAAACAAAATTAATGATTGATCGATGCAATTGTTTGTCTTTAATTACCAGAGATAATAAAAAAATCGTTTTTAAGAGAAGAATAAAAAAGAAAAAATTAGGAGTCTTTATTTGGGTTGCGGATTGTTC
>JANXBB010000192.1 GCA_025061975.1 Caldifarciminota bacterium
TACTGAATGTATAAAATGGATCTTGCTGAGTTTGTTTATAGCCTAATGTTAATTGCCGTAATTCTCGATCAATATCTAATACAATTGCTTGGATCTTTTGATTGCGTTTTAAAACTTCACGTGGATGTCGAACTTTTTTTGTCCAAGACAAATCTTGATTGCGAATTAGCCCCACAATGCCCGGTTCAATTTCAACAAAGGCTCCAAAGTTCTTTAGTCCTACGACCCGCCCTTCTACTTTTTGACCAATTTGAAATTTCTCGTCGATCATTGACCAAGGATCGGGAAGTGTCTGTTTTAATCCTAATGAAATCTTGCGATTGTCTCGGTCAATATTTAACACAACCGCAGAAACGGTATCACCTACTTTTAAGATTTGAGATGGATGGTGCACGGAACGATCCCATGACATCTCAGAAATGTGAATTAAACCTTCAATACCGGGTTCGAGTTCAACAAAAGCTCCGTAGTCAACAATTGACGTCACCTTGCCGCTGACTTTAGAACCAATTGGATATTTGGCTTCAACTGCTTCCCAGGGATGTGGTTTTAATTGCTTTAATCCAACGGTAATCCGATAATTTTCGTAATCAACGGTCAAAACTTTAACTTTTAATTGCTCACCAATTTGAACAACTTCACGTGGATGTGTAATTTTATCCCAAGAAAGATCCGAAATATGAAGCAATGCCGGAACACCGTCGATTTCCACAAAAACTCCAAAATCTGCAAGCCCGGTCACCACCGCGTCAACAATATCTCCCGGTTTAACCTGGGAAAATACCCGCTTTCGAGCTTCAAGTAATCGCTCTTCTAAAATCACCCGACGGGAAACTACGATATTGCGCTTCTGAGAATTTAAACTTAAAATCCGAACATCAAAAGTCTTACCAATAAGCTCATCAAAATTAACCACAGGCTTTAAATCAATCTGACTGCCCGGAAGAAACGCCGGAAAACCATGAAGTTCCACTGTAAGCCCACCTTTCACTTTAGCTACAACCTTAGCTGAAAGATTTTCTTTGTTTGCAAATTTTTCTTCGAATATTTTCCAGGCTATTTTGGTTTCAGCTTTGCGCTTAGAAATTACCGGAATGCCTTCTTTATTTTCAACTTCTTCTACTAAAACTGAGATTTCTTGCCCTTCGATAATCTGTTCCGAAGGCGAAAATTCATCTAACGGCAAAAACGCTTCGGACTTAAGCCCGATGTCAACTATAACGCCATTAGTTAGACGACGCACAATTCGCCCTTTAACAATATCTCCTGGATTTAATTGGGGAAAAGTATAATCATATAAATCAGAATATTTCTCTCCTTTCTTTGGTTCATGATTATTTGTTGGATTAACACTCATTATTATTTATAACCTCCTTAAAATGAGATTTAAAAAACTTATTCCCGCTACCGGCCGGGGTCTCTTGAGCAAGAGCTTTTATTGTTGTTACAACTTCAGCCACTGCCTCTATCGGAGTTGAAGCCCCACTGATAATACCAACTTTTAGTTCGTGCTGGGATTCACTAAGCATTTTGCGAACAACTTTGTTTTTTATTAGTTCTTGACTTTTCGTAATCTGAATCACTTTCGACCTCGCACCGGAAGCGAGCTTATACAGACTTTTAGTATTAGCACTATTACGCCCGCCAATAACGATTATTAATTCTACATGATTTTTTAGGTTTTGGCAAGATCTTTGACGAAGTTGTGCTTCTTTACATAAAGTATTAATAATTTTTATCTCATCAAACTCCGCGAAGTCAAACTTCTTTATCGCCGAAAGAAACTCTTCTTTAGTAATTGTTGTTTGCGCTAAAAGCACAAGTTTTTTGACTTCATTGCGACGCAAAATTTGGGGCAACTTTGCATGATATACTGCAATACATTTTTGATCTTTCACATGGCCTAAAATTCCTTTAACCTCGGGGTGATCTTTGTTACCCACTATTACTACAAAATAGCCTTTTTTTGAAAACACTTGCGCAAATTTTGAAACTCGTCTTACTGTTGGGCAAGTAGCATCAATAATATTAAAACCCATTTTTTTAATTGCCTCTTTGATTTCCGGTGCACAACCGTGTGATCTGATTACAACTGCGGGGTTGTCTTTGACGTTATACCTTGAAAGTTCGTTTAAATTTTCGACACTTACTATCCCGGATCTCCTAAGCTCGGAAAGTACCTGAGGATTGTGAATTAATTCCCCAAAAGTAATTACCGGCCCGGCCTTAGTTTTCTTTCGGGCATTTAGAGTAAGTCTTAAGGCTCTTTTCACTCCGAAACAAAAGCCTAAGGGTTTAGCAAATACGACTTTAATTTTCGGCATAAATTAACATTTCAATTGCTCTTTTAGTGTTTTGAGTAAGTTCATTTATCAGTTGGTTACGAGCTGAAAATTGTTTAGGGGGATAAATAGGTTTTCCAAACTTTACAATTACCTCGCTTCTTAATGACTTTTGGGGTCTATTTTCCATTGGTAAGTTATCAATTAGTTTATAAATCTTTCCACGCCAGATGTCTTTAATCCCTAAAATCGCTGTGGGAATTATTGGAACACCAGCACGAATTGCCAAAAACGACGCTCCATTACTAAAAGGCAAAAGTTCGGATCTATAATTCCTTGTGCCCTCAGGAAATATAACAAGGGTCTTTTGGTCTTTAAGTAAACTAAT
>JANXBB010000254.1 GCA_025061975.1 Caldifarciminota bacterium
CCCACGGATCAATCTGCGAATAAGCAACGTAATCAAGAAAAAAAAGCGGCCGTGCACCTAAAGTAAGAATATCATTAACACAATGATTTACAATGTCTTCGCCAACTGTGTCATGTTTGTTTACCATTTGAGCGATATATAATTTAGTGCCTACGCCATCGCAACTGGCAACAAGGACATTTTGAGATTGGGGATCGGGAATTTTATAAAGCCCCCCGAAAAGTCCGATATCAGAAAGCACATAGTGATTAAATGTCTTACGTACAAGACTTTTAATTCGAGATTTAAGCTTAGAAGTAAACTCAATGTCTACTCCGGCATTTTTATATGCTGTTGCTTGTATTTTTTCCATATATTAAAATTTAAACAAGAAAAACAAAAAAGTCAATTAAAAATATTATTTGATTAAGACTTTTAATTGACTTTTTATTTTAAATAAAATATAATAGTGGCAATGAACTTTGCAATTATTTTAGCAGCTGGTCGAGGTCAACGGTTCGGAGGACTTAAGCAGTTTTTAATGGTTAATAAAAAGCCGTTAATTTATTATTCAATTGTAAAGTTTAACCGGTCTCCTTTTGTAGATAAAATTATTTTAGTGACTTTACAAGAAAAGATTAATTATCTAAAAATGCTTGCTAGTAAATATCAACTTAATAAAACCCAAGCAGTAATTGCCGGCGGAAAAGAACGACAGGATTCGGTCTATAATGCGCTTAAACTATTACCTGATAATGGATATGTTGCAATCCACGATGCGGTTCGGCCTTTGGTTTCTTTATCATTAATCAAAAAAGGATTTTTATTAGTAAAAAAACACCGTGCTTGTATTCCGGTGCTTCCAATTTACGACACGGTGAAGGAAGTTAAAAATCATAGAGTTATTAAAACTTTAGAACGCTCGCAACTTTATTACGTCCAAACTCCACAATTTTTTGAAATTGCGCTTTTAAAAAAAGCTTATGCGCATGCTTATAAACAAAATATATATCAAACCGATGATGCCGGAATTGTTGAGTTTTTGGGCACACCAGTTTTTACTTTTGAAGGCGAAAAAACTAATATAAAAATTACTGAAAAAAATGATTTGATTATTATAAAAAAATTATGCCAAAAAGAGTTGCAATAATCGGAGCTACTGGTTCAATCGGTCAGTCAGCATTAGAAGTAATAAAACATTTGCATCCTTTATTTTCAGTTTATGCCTTAGCAAGTAGATATAATTATCAAT
>JANXBB010000255.1 GCA_025061975.1 Caldifarciminota bacterium
GATGCGACCTTTAGGCGTTGTCAAAGGTTAAAAATACCTTTTTACCAACCAAAAATTTGTGTTAAGGACTGAACAATTAAGTGCTGTCCCGGCAACTCCGGGAGTTTATCTTTTAAAAGATAAACGCGGTAAGATTATTTATATCGGTAAATCTGCTAATCTTAAAGAACGGCTGCGAAGTTATACTCAAGAAGGTACCTATCCCTCACGAAATGCTTTAGTTCGGAGTGTGACCGATTTTGATTTTATCGAAACCGAATCCGAGGTTCAAGCTTTGATTCTTGAAGACAATTTAATTAAGCTCAATAAACCGAAGTTTAATATTAGGCTAAAAGATGATAAGAAATTTCCTTATCTTAAAATTACAATTAACGAGAGCTATCCGCGAATTTTTCCTACACGCAATCTAAAAAATGACGGTTCAATTCTTTTTGGTCCATATACCAATGCGAAAAATTTACGGCGCGCAGTAAAAACTTTACAGCGGATTTTTAAGATCCGAACCTGCAAAAAGAAATTACCTCTTAATAAACCGGATCGACCGTGTCTTAATTATTTAATGAAACGGTGTTTGGCTCCATGTCAGGGAAATATTTCTTCAGAATTATATAAAGAGCGGATTAATCGCGTAGTAGCATTTTTGCGGGGCAGATCCGCGGGCATCGAAGACGAATTAATAAACAAAATGCGCGATGCTGCTAACCGAGAAGATTTTGAAACCGCAGCACTTTATCGCGATGAACTTTTCGCTTTGCGTGACATTGTTAAAAGACAGGAAGCGGTATTTACCGATATAATTGCCCGCGATATTTTTGGTTTAGCTCGTTCTGACAATACTCAAGGATATGCTAAATCGTATGCATTGATTACTTTAATCAAAATTCGCGAAGGAAAGATTATTGGTAAAGAGAATTATCCCTTCGTGTTGAGAGCACCGGCTGAATCCGAGGAGATTTTAGAAACTCTTTTACGGACAATTTATCTCCATACTTATGATATTCCTGACGAAATTTTACTACCCTGTGAATTTACCAACAAAGAACTTTTTATTCGCTGGTTCCTTGAGGAGCGCAATCGAAAAGTAAAGATTTACTATCCAAAGCGTGGGCTTGAAGCCCGACTTGTAAAATTAGCTAACACCAATGCTGAAGTGGGTCTTTGCGAAATTATTCCGCGGCCCAAACTACCCCAAGCATTGTTAGAATTGCAGCAGTATCTTAATCTAAAAAATCCTCCTCATACAATTGAGGGAGTTGATGTCTCTAATATTGCTGGGGAATATGCCACAGGTTCGATTGTAGTTTTCAAAGCAGGTCGCCCTGATAAAAAATCCTATCGGATGTTTCAAATCCGTACAGTTTTAGGACCCAACGATTATGCAATGCTTGAAGAAGTGCTAACTCGTCGTGTGCGACGGCAATTAAATGAAAACCAAACGCTTCCAGATTTGGTATTAATCGACGGGGGTAAAGGACAACTTTCAGTTGCTGCGCGCGTATATTCACAACTTGAAAATCAGCCTGCTCTTTTAGCATTTGCTAAACGCACTGATACTCTCTATACAGTAGATGGGAAAGAAATTTCCATTCCGGCTTATTCACCGGCTTTAAAGTTACTAAAGCGAATACGAAACGAAGCTCATCGATTTGCAATACGCTATCATAAAAAATTACGCTCTCGAGCTCTAAGCCAATCAATACTAGATAATATAAAAGGAATTAGTAAAAAACGTAAAGCGCAACTTCTTGCATATTTTGGAAGTATTGATAAAATAAGAGAAGCTTCGGTTGCTGAAATTGCATCTCTTAAAGGGTTTAATTTTGAATTAGCTAAAAGGATAAAAGACGCCGTAGAAAAAATTTCTTGACTTTTTAGGTGTAACCAATACCATTTTCTATTGTGAAATTGTTTTTGCACCGTCTGCTGCAATTGATATTTATTCTTCTGCCGCGTTTTTGGTTAATTATGGCAGCAAAGATAGCGATTTATCTTATTTATCCTTTTCTTATTGGTCCTAGAAAAGTGATTAGAAAAAATTTTTATTATATAGGTGAGGAGATAAATTCTCATAAAATCCGTGAAGTTATTTTACATTATATACTTTTTATTGCTGATTTTTACCAAGTTAAAAAGTTAAACTTAAATACATTAAAGCAGCGGGTTAGAATCACCGGACTTAATTATTTAGATGATTTAGTAAAAAATCGCGCAAGCGGTATCTTAGTGACCGGTCATTTAGGAAACTGGGAATTGGCTGGAATTTATTTAGCAGCTTTAGGCTATCCCTTGACTGCAGTTGTTGAAGATATTGGCCCATTAGTCGAGTTTCTATTAGAGCTACGCGAAAAGACCGGGATGGAAACAATTTTGACTACCGAAACACGGAAGGTCATTAAAGCGATTAGAGCGAAAAGAATTTTAGTACTTCTCGGAGATCGAGATGTTACAAAAACAGGGGTTTTAACACCGTTTCTTTACGGTCAAAAGAAACTACCGTCAGGACCTGCATATTTAGCTAAAAGATTTAACCTCCCAGTATTTTCGGGTTATTTTGTTTATACCCCGGATTATAATTATTTTAAAGCTCAAATTGAGCCGGTAAAATTTCCCTTAGATTCAGATGTTCGTGGTATTCAGTGCTTAATTGCTGATAAAATAGGTAGTTATATAAAAAAATATCCAACGCAGTGGATAGTATTCCAAGATGAATGGTGCTAAAATTTTTTATGAAATTTTTAATTTTATCTGGTTCCCGTTTTCAGTGATTCTCGCATCGGGAAAACCCAAAAGAACCATTGATCGTCTTTTTGATCAATTATATGAGATTGGTATTGAATCCTTACCATTAATTTTTGTTACCTCGGTCTTTTTAGGATTAGTGATTACGATCCAAACTTATTATCAAATTTCCGGTATGCTTCCTAAATACTTTCTGGGTCTTACTGTAGGACGAATGGTCATGATAGAACTTGCTCCGGTGTTAAGCGGCTTAGTTATTACGGGGCGTTCAGTTTCAGCCATGGCTGCTGAAATTGGGAGTATGAAGATTACTGAGCAGTTAGATGCTCTTAGGGTAATGAAAATCGACCCCAAATATTTTTTAGCTCAACCTAGACTTTTAGCGGTCGTAATTATTACGCCAATATTGAATGGGGTGATGCTTTTGGTTACTTTATTAATTGGAGCCATATATGCGCAACTTTTTTATCATACAGATCTCAGTGTTTTCTTTTATGGACTTACCCACCCGTTTGCACCGCGAATATTTTGGGTTAGTTTTATTAAATCAACTATTTTTGGATTTTGGTGTGGGGCTTCGGGATTATATTACGGATTTAAAGTAGAAGGTGGGACGAAAGAAGTAGGCAAGGCGGTTACCAATGCTATAGTAACTGCAACAGTGCTGATTTTAGTTTTAGATTTTTTGGTTGCGTTAATATTTTTTTAGCAATGATAAAATTAATAAATGTTACTAAAATTTTCGGAAATAGAGTCGTTTTAGATAATATTAGTTTTACACTTGAAGATAAACTAATTGCGATTCTAGGAGCAACAGGATCCGGTAAAACTGTTCTTCTAAAAATAATCAGCGGCCTTTTGAAACCTGATACTGGTATGGTTATTCTCTCCGACAGAACAAGTTTAGGATGTGTTTTTCAACATGCAGCTCTTTTTGATTCACTAACGGTTGAAGAAAACATAGTTTTACCATTGTTAGAAACAACCGATTATTCTCAACAAACAATAAGAACAAAACTTGAGCAAATCTTAGATAAATTAAATCTTTCTTTTGAGCTCCTTAAAAGAAAGTGTCATAATTTATCAGGCGGCGAACGAAAACTGGTGGCAATTGCTCGTGCAATTATCACTGAGCCATGCTATATGCTGTATGATGAACCAACATCGGGTCTCGATAGCGATACAACTTTACATATAACGCACGTGATTAAAAAGTTAAAGATACCCGGAGTTTTAGTAACCCACGATCTTAAAGTAATTGAATTGTTAGAGATTTCTGAACGTTATTTATTGAATATGGGGCAACTAAAAAAGATCGACTAGGTTATTTTTCCTAGGAGAAGTTTAGGAGGGGAAACTTTTTTATTTGAAATTTTATAAGCATTTATAACTTGCTCTCTTACATATAGGACTTTATCTAAATCGTTACCACAAACCAGCGCAATTTCTTCACCTGCAGTTACCTTCTCGCCTATTTTTTTCTGGAAGATAAATCCAGCAGAGTGATCAATCGTGTCACTTATTGTTTTTCGTCCGCACCCAAGTTCTACTGATAAAAGGCCTATTTTAAAGGCATCAATTTCTGCTATGTACCCGGTTTTAGGGGAAACTACGGGAAGTTTATATTTAGGCTGGGGGAGTATATTATAGTTTTCAATAACTCGGTCGTCGCCACCCTGCAATTTAACGAACATTCGAAATTTTTCAAGTGCCTTGCCGGAAAGCAAAGTATTAATAAGCAGTTTTCTTGAAGCGTTGTAAGATAAATTTCGGCTGATTTTTAGCATCTCAGCTCCTAAATTTAGAGTAATTTCTAACAAATCCTTGGGCCCTTGACCTTTTAGTGTTTGAATTGCTTCTATAACTTCCAGGGCATTACCGACTGTGTTTCCTAACGGTTGGTACATATTAGTAAGTAAAGCGCAGACTTTTTTCTTTGCTAATTTACCTATGGCACACATCGTTTGGCCTAACTTTTTTGCATCTTTAAGTGTTTTCATAAACGCACCTTTTCCAACCTTTATATCTAAAACTAATCCGTCAATTCCTTCAGCTAGTTTTTTAGACATAATTGAAGCGGCAATTAGCGGGATAGAATCCACAGTAGCAGTTACATCACGTAATGCATAAATTTTCTTGTCCGCGGGAACAAGTTTGGAGGATTGTCCAATAATAGCTATACCGATATTCTTTAATATTTTAATAAATTCTTCTTCATCTAATATAGTCCGGAAACCTGGAATAGATTCTAACTTATCTAAAGTGCCTCCGGTATGACCTAATGCACGGCCTGAAATCATTGGGACACATACTTCTAAGGATGCAACTAACGGAGCTAAGACCAACGAGACTTTGTCGCCGACGCCGCCTGTGGAATGTTTATCAACTTTCGGCCCAGGAATTTGAGATAAATTTATCGTGTTACCCGAATTAATCATTACCTGGGTTAAAGCGGCTGTTTCTTTAAAATTCATCCCCCGAAAATAAATTGCCATAAGGAATGCTGAAAATTGATATTCCGGTATTGTTCCCGATATTAATCCATTCACCATGAACTGGATTTCTTCATAACTTAATTCTTTCCCATCGCGTTTTTTAAGAATTATTTCGTATGCGGTCATCCTTAA
>JANXBB010000279.1 GCA_025061975.1 Caldifarciminota bacterium
AACAAGGAAAATGATTCTTAACCGGTGTTTCGGTCCAAAAGGAAAATGGTACAGGAGGCTCATCACCATATTGGACTTCAAGTACTTTAAAATTAATTGTATAGCCATTAAGCCGCGCCGGAGTCCCGGTTTTAAAACGTCCGGTTCGGAATCCTAATTGTCTAATACACTCGGCAAGCTCATTAGCCGGCAATTCACCTAATCGCCCTCCGGGAAATTGTTTCAGCCCTATATGAATTAGTCCTGACAAAAATGTCCCTGGAGCAATAACTATGGCTTTACCATAGAATTTTTCCCCTAAAATTGTCTCTACACCAATTGCTTTTTTCCCTTTAACTAATATTTTTGTTATAAGAGCTGATTTCAAAAGTAAATTTTTTTCGCTTTCCAGAACTTCACGCATTTTTTGTTTATAAAGATATCTGTCAGTTTGAGCTCGTGAGGAATGTACTGCTTGGCCTTTTTTGGTATTGAGCTGGCGGAATTGAATTCCCGCTCGATCAGTATTTTTACCCATCTCCCCTCCCAATGCATCAATTTCTTTTACTAATTGCCCTTTACCAATCCCGCCAATCGCCGGATTGCATGACATTAATGCAATTGTATCAATATTCATGGTTAAAAGAAGCGTTTTACACCCCATCCTTGCCGACGCTAAACAAGCTTCAATACCTGCATGTCCACCGCCAACAACAATTACATCGTATAATTCTTTTAATTCTTTCATTAGAGTTCAGTTAAGAAATTTTATTTATCAAAGTTAATAAAGTCAAGAAATCAATTTTTGACCACGAATTTTGCATTTGACATTTTTAAAAAGCTGTGTATAATTCATTTCTATGAGTATTTTCTATATTGCTCCAATAAGCTCATTAATTGCATTATTATTTGCATTATATTTAGCCCTTCGCATTCTTAAGAAAAGTGAAGGAACACCTGACATGATCAATGTAGCACAAGCAGTTCGGGAAGGTGCCACAGCCTACTTGAAACAACAGTACAAAGGAGTCTCACTTTACTTTATTGTAGTTTTCATAATTTTACTCGTATTAGCAATAAAGGGAATGCAAGTAATATTTGTGCCTTTTGCGTTTCTAACCGGCGGATTTTTCTCAGGTTTAGCCGGTTATATTGGAATGTCAATCGGCGTACGTTCCAGTGCACGCACGACTAACGCTGCTAAAGACAGTCTAAATTCAGCGCTGCGGATTGCGTTTTCATCAGGAATGGTAATGGGACTTGCTGTGGTTGGGTTAGGACTTTTGGATTTAAGCATTTGGTATGCAATTTTAAACTGGTATTACTCAAATCCATTACATTTACCAACAGGAATATCTAAATTCGAAGCGATTACTTCAACGATGTTAGCTTTTGGAATTGGTGCTAGTTCGCAAGCACTATTTGCACGAGTCGGGGGCGGCATTTTCACGAAAGCTGCTGATGTTGGAGCTGATTTAGTGGGCAAAGTAGAAGCTGGTATTCCAGAAGACGATCCCCGAAATCCGGCAGTTATTGCAGATAATGTCGGTGATAATGTAGGTGACATCGCAGGAATGGGCGCCGATCTTTATGAATCATATGTTGGCTCAATTGTTGCAAGCATGTCATTAGCCGCAACTGCCGGCTTAGGTGCAGCCGGTGTATTACTTCCTATGGTCATTGCGGGTATCGGCGTTATTAGTTCAATTGTCGGAAACTTCTTAGTTCGTGCTGAAGAAAAAGCCGAACAAAGCGTATTACTTCGAGCACTAAGAAAAGGTATTTACAGCTCAGCAATTTTAGTCGCAATTTTAAGTTTTATCGCGTGTAAACTGATGTTAAAAGAAAATCATTACGTATATTGGGCGATTTTATCTGGACTTTTAGCTGGAGTAATTATCGGTTTCTTTACTGAATACTTTACTTCAGATTCTTATCCTCCAACTCGAGGAATCGCGAAATCTGCAACAATTTCGTCTGCTACAGTTATAATTGAAGGCATCTCGGTCGGAATGTTTTCAACCACTGCGATAGTTACAGTAGTTGCTCTTGCTATTGTTCTAAGTTTTTATCTTTCCGGAGGATTCAGTAATTTAGCATTAGGGCTATACGGAATCGGAATTTCAGCTGTTGGTATGCTTTCAACATTAGGAATAACCTTAGC
>JANXBB010000108.1 GCA_025061975.1 Caldifarciminota bacterium
AGCCCCGATA
This sequence comes from Caldifarciminota bacterium, assembly GCA_025061975.1. Lineage (GTDB taxonomy): Bacteria > Hydrothermota > Tepidihabitantia > Tepidihabitantales > CAIPLT01 > JANXBB01. Next base: position 11 of record JANXBB010000108.1, read on the forward strand.
AACTAAAGGTCTAATGTAACATTCCTCTTGTTCGTTTGCTTTAATCGTTTCAATGATCGCTTTGTTTATTTCGTCTTTAGTATAAGGAATATCCATCCGATAAATTTTTGCCGAATTAAATAAACGCTCGGTATGATCTTGAAGCCTAAAAATTACTGAACCTTTTGGTGTTTTATAACACCTTAAACCTTCAAATACCCCGGTGCCATAATGAATTACATGCGAGTTTATGTGAATTTTAGCATCATCCCACGGTACCAACTTGCCATCCATCCAAATATACTTAGCTTTTTGTAAAGGCATTAAGACCTCCTTGATCTGGGTTAATTTTTATCATTGCACCAATGGCTAACAGCATCTTTATATTTATCAAAAATGGCGGCGAAGGGATTTGAACCCCTGACCAAGAGATTATGATTCTCCTGCTCTACCAGACTGAGCTACACCGCCATAATGTAATATTTTACGATATAATTTTTATCTGTCAAGATTTATCTGGGCTGATCGTTAAAAAATTACCCCTTAAATACATTTAAAGAATATTACTGTTCACGCATACTCAAAATTGGGTTAAAATTTCTTTAACTATTTTATAACCAACGAATTGTACTAAAGATTAATGATTTGACTGAGCGCTCCCCTCCACGGCTTGTTTTATCATCTAAAGAAAATATTAGCACGATGATTTTGTTAATGGTTGCTTTATTTAAAGGGTTATCTAATTAAATTGATAAATGCCGATATCTAAAGGGATACTTAGAGATTACTAAAAGCCAACTTAGCATTACGGATTATTGTAACACATTATTTAGGTAAATTAGAAAATCTATCAAGCAATAATCGTGGATAACAAAAAGTCTTACACAATTTTTTGTTGACGAGAATTAATACAGAGAATATAATAAAACCATGAAACCACTAATAATCTTTACAAGCTATCCTAACCGATCATCAGCACAGAAAATCGCTAAGATACTTGTTAAAAATCGTCTTGCAGCATGTGTGCAAATCTTAGGTCCAATCGAAAGTCATTATTGGTGGAAAACCCGACAAGAGAAAAGCAAAGAGTACCTTGTGCTTATCAAATCTACCAAAAAGAAATACTTAGAAATTGAAAAAACCATCACCGACCTTCATCCCTACGAAATTCCCGAAATAATTGCTGTGCCGGTTAGCTTGGGATTTTCTAAATATCTAAATTGGATGTCTGATTCAATCTCTTAACAATACTGTATATAGAGGTATTAATAATTTACCAACTATATATAGAATGGCAATAAATTGAGATTGTTTATATGTTATTGACACCGAATAACTTTTTGGTATAATTAATTGTGGCGAAATATTCGATAATTGTTCCGGCCTACAATGAAGAAGCGAATTTAAATCAGCTTTTAGCGCTTTTAGCTCAGGAGTTGAATTCGGATTATGAAGTAATTATTGTTGATGATGGTAGTACTGATCGAACTTATGAGATTAGTTTAGAATTAGCGCGCAAGTATCAGTTTCTGAAAGTTATAAAGCACCCTCGGAATTTAGGTAAAACTGAGGCTATTTTAAGTGGTGCCCAGCAAGCGTCAGGGGATTATTTAGTAATTTTTGATGCGGATTTACAATACTCACCAGCGGATATCCCTAAGTTTATTAACGAGCTTGAACGCGGTTATGATATGTGTGTAGGTTGGAAACAGGGGAAGTATGAGAAAAAGTTTGTCTCGCAGATTTATAATTTTTTAGCACGAAAACTTTTTTCGCTTTCGGTGCATGATATTAATGCGATGAAGGCATTTCGGAAAGAAGTATTATTTGAAATCTCGTCGTTGCGTAAAGACTGGCATCGATATTTAGTGCCGCTAGCTCATGATAAAGGGTTTAAAATTACTGAATTAAAGGTAAAGCTTTATCCCCGATACGCTGGTCAACCAAAATATCAAAGTCCATTTCGGATTGTTATTGGATTTTTAGATCTTCTAGCTGTGGGGTTTCAAATTCGGATAATGCGTAAACCAATGTTTTATTTAGGACTTTTAGGTTCGCTAACAATGTTGTTAGGCGTCATAGTGGGAATTGTTGCAATAGTGTTAAGAATTTTTGGTCACGGTTTTCGTCCACTTCTCTATTTAGTTATTTTACTGATTCTTGCCGGTCTGTTAATTTTTGGACTGGGGTTTTTAGGTGAGGCGGTAGCTCATATCTCAGAACGGTTAGAGCGGATTGAGGCCCAACTCAAAGATCGCAAGAAATAGTTGTTTTATTATCCAATGTCGAAAAGAATTTTTAATGTTTTACGATTGATAATTACAATAGGGCTATGTTATTATTTAATTAAAAAAATTGACTTAGCTACCACCGTTGCAACTTTTAGGACGGTAAATGTGTTATTATTTACTGTGGGTTTTTTTTGGTTCTTAATGTTTTTACTCATTTGTAATTGGCGTTGGAAAATATTACTTGATGCTCGGGGCGTGAATTTTTCTTTTGGGTACCTTTTTAAAGTGTACTTAGTTTCGTGGTTTTTTAATAACATCTTACCTACTACAATCGGAGGAGATGTTTTTCGAATTGTTTATACGGTTCCGACAACGAGCTTTTCAAATAAATCTAAAACGGCACTTGCTTTTGCAGTAACATTTATTGACCGATTTGTGGGGATTATTGGACTTTTCTTTTTTGCACTTTCAGTTTATTTTGGGTTTATAAGGGAGCGTGGACTTGAAAGTAGATATTTGCCGTTTCTCCTTTTGGGATTCTTTTTATTACTTTTTCTTTTATTTGTGATGTTTTCTGAAGGGATATATCAAAAAATTAACTGGCTTATAAAAAGAATAACTGTTTTTAATTTAGGCGCCAAATTTGATAAGGCATATGAAGCCATTAAAGATTTCCGAAATCTTAAAACAAAGTTGATTTTCAGTTTTATTCTTTCTCTTTTTGTGCAGTTAACTCTTGCGATGGTTTGGTATTTTTGTGCGTTAAGTGTTTCAAAATCATTGTCTTTGGTGTATTATTTATACTACATCCCAATCATTGGTGTTATTACAATGATTCCAATAAGTATTGGAGGGTTAGGGCTACGAGAAAACTTATTTGTTTCGATATTTTCTCTTAAAGGGCTTGCAAGTAATCTTGCAGGAACAATTAGCATTCTGTTTTTAATAATTAATTT
>JANXBB010000280.1 GCA_025061975.1 Caldifarciminota bacterium
TGCACTCTACTTGCTCGACTCGGCGCACGGGTTAAAATTCGAAATGAAAGTGTGTCTTATATATTTAAAACTAAAGCAGTGCTTTTAAGGGGCGAATGAGAGGATTTATAATTTTCTTAGGGATATTTAGTATCAGTTGGGGCATATATTATCAAATGCCTTATTCAGCACGATCTGTGGCGTTAGCTGAAGCTAATATATTTTCCTTAGGCGACATTAGTGCCGTAGCTTATAATCCGGCAGTTCTTAATGATAACCGAATAAGTTTTAATATTACCGAGTGGTTTATTAATACTCGATTAGGTTCAATTCTCGGAAGTTATAAACTTAAAAACAACTTAATATTGGGCGGAAGTCTAAGTTATCTATCCTACGGATCATTTCCGGTCATAGATGAGTTTGGTAACTACCAAAGGCAGATAAGTGCAGATATGTATCGTTATCAATTAGCACTTACAAGCCAATTCCTCAGTAATAAAATCTCCTTAGGGATTGCTTTTAAAGGATTGACTGAAAAAATTGATAACAAGAAAACCCAAAAGTTTCAGCCCCAATTGGGTATTATTTATCAAACTAAAAAAATTGATTTTGGAGGGACTGTAGAATTCCTCTCCAAACTAACCGGTAATTTAGGTTTTGGAATAAACCTTCCTTATAATACCGTCTTTTTCGGAACCTTAGCATACCAAGAAAACCTAAAGGTTAAGTTGGGGCTTGAATATCAGTTTAGAAAGCTTGCAATGCGTGTTGGATGGAGTGAGAATAGTTTTACATTCGGCATCGGATATACTGAAGGAACCTATGAGTTTGATTACGGCATGCGAAACTACAACGAATTAGGTTTAGTCCATAGTTTTTCAATTACTATCCATTGATTAAATAATTCTAAATAACTTTATTTTTAACTCCGTTTTATAAGATAATATCAAAATCTAAATCGAAAACATAGCTGACTCCAAAAGACAAATTATAACCTGCAGTATAGCTTTCGGACCGGACCACATTGATAATTAAAACAAACCCTTGCAGAATTGGAAAAACATTACCTAAAATAATCTCTAAAACAAACTATAAAATAAAGTTTACTAGTAAACATAAGCCGTGGCGGGGACAGCTGAGTCATTTTAATGCTAAGTTGCTTAACAATATGAATATCAATATATTAAATAAAAAATCTCCTTAATCAAAATATTACTAAAAAGTAATATTTTGTTAGTAAGGACTTTTTTGTTTGAGATGCGACTGAATTTTAGTTTATAAGTAAATGTTGACATTTTATAATTTTTCAATATCATACAATAAATTATTTATGAGTTACAAAAAAACCGGTGTATTGACAGAAACTGACCTTAAGAAAGCTCATCTTTTACCTTCAAAAGAGCGTTTTGAGAAAGGGCCGGTAGCGGTAATTGAATGTGTTGAAATGATTCCTTGTAATCCGTGTGTTTATGCTTGTCCGCGCAAAGCGATTAGCATTCCTCAAACGATTACTAATCTTCCGCAAATTGATTTTGAGTTGTGTAATGGCTGTGGTGCGTGTATTGCACGTTGTCCAGGATTAGCAATTTTTGTTGTTCATAAGAATTATAATAACAAAGAAGCTGCGATTTCGTTTCCTTATGAGTTTCTTCCGCGGCCTAAAGTTGGTGAGATCGTAGATGCTACAGACCGCAAAGGGCAGATTGTTTGTAAGGCTCGAGTTGAAAAGGTAATTGATAGTAAAGCTAACGATCGTTGTGCAGTTGTGACGATTGCTGTTCCTAAAAGATATTATAATAAAGTCCGATTTATTAAGTTAAAACACCTAAAATGACTTTTCTAATCCTTACATCGTTAATGACATTGAATCTTTTTTTGCCGCTAAGTTCCACTGATGATGCTTTGGCGAATTTTACTAATCCTGCGGCACTCAGTCAAGCGCGGGATTTTAATTGCTACTATTTATATAATTTTGATGGGCAAAATCTTAGAAAAAACCACGTCTTAGTAGCTCAGGTAAAAAACTTAGGTGTAAGTTTGCATGAGTTTAAGTATTTAAAATTTGGTTGTGGTATAAGCTTAATGAAACCGATAGCACTTGGAGCGAGTTATTATAAAGTCTCAG
>JANXBB010000085.1 GCA_025061975.1 Caldifarciminota bacterium
AGTTATAACTCTTTAGAAAAATTAACTAACCCCGTCACTCCCTAAGCTGCTCCCTAAACCGCTCCCCAAACAACTTCCTCAACTGCCCCCTGAGCCGCTCCCTAAGCAACCCCCTAAACAACTCTGAGATCTCTTCTCTAAATAGCACCCAAAACAACCCCTTAATTTGCCTCCCAATCTGCTCTCTTAACTACTCTTATAACTGCTCTCTAAGCGACAAAGACAACAGCTTCCTAATCTACCCAGGGGGCCACTGGGGGAACAGTACCCCCTCCTTTAAGCAAATTCTAAATAGCATAATGAATCTCAAAGACTTAGATTAAAAAATCGCTTTAAAAAAATATTACTTTAAAGTAATATTTTTAGGGTTAATTTTGGGAACGTAAAGAGATTTTAGGTTTCTGTGCGAAGGATTTGATTGACATTGGTTTAATTAGTTTGATATAATACCTTGTGAGGCACTTTATAAAGCCTAATGTTGTTATCAGTAAATGTTTGGGGTTTGCAAAATGCCGATATAATGGTGATATTATAATTGACTATGTTGTAGAAAAATTAAAGCCATTTGTTAATTTTATTCCGGTTTGTCCGGAGGTAGAGATTGGGCTTGGGGTGCCGCGTGAACCTTTAAGACTTATTTGGGATAAAGCAACTCTGCATTTATACCAGCCTGCTACTAAAAAAGATTTTACTCATGAGATGGAATTATTCATTGAGCGCTATCTTAGTTCTTTATCGGAGATTGATGGATTTATTTTAAAATATCGCTCACCGTCCTGTGGGATAAGCGGTGTAAAAATATATAATGGATTTCATCCTGATGCTCGAGCAACACAGGGCAGGGGATTTTTTGGTCGGGCAGTTCTTGAGCGATTTAATACCAAAGCTATTGAAGATGAAGGTCGGTTAAAAAACTTTACAATTCGTGAGAATTTTTTTACTAAACTTTTTACTCTTGCAAGCTTTCGTGTTACCAAAAAACATCAAAAGATAAAAGAGCTTATCCGTTTTCATACTATTAACAAATTATTATTTATGGCTTATAGTCAAGTAAAATTAAATGAGTTAGGCCGAATTGTTGCCAATTATCAAAAGGGCCACGTTGATATTGTATTTAGTAATTACGAAAAAGTTTTGTATCAATTATTAGCTCGGATGCCAACTTTTAAGTCCTGGATTAATGTTTTGTTGCATGCGTTTGGGGGAATAAGTGCTCAACTAAACAAAAAAGAGCGTGCGTTCTTTTTAAATCTAATTGAAGAGTATCGCGATGAGCGAATTCCTTTAAGTGTTCTTATTAAAATAATTGAAGGTTGGGCAGTGCGTTTTGGTGATAGCTATCTTCTTGAACAAACTTTCTTAAATCCGTATCCTAAAGAATTAATAGAGATTACTGATTCGGGAAAAGGGCGTAACCGATGAAGGTTGGTTATCCGTGTATCAATCGCACCTTAGGTTGTACTACAAATACCACATTCCGATTAGCGTCATATTCTGAGAAGAATCTTATTGAAAAGGTTTTGGATAATCTTAATTGTCTTAAAAAGATACTTGAGTTTAATGTTAAAAATGGAC
>JANXBB010000217.1 GCA_025061975.1 Caldifarciminota bacterium
TGACCGGCGTGTTGGGCATTTTTTTTTTTATTTATTGGTTTTTTTTTGGGTTGTGGATTTAAATTTTGTGATCAAACAATTAAAACAAACACGACCGTTGTCTGTTGGACTAGTGGGTAACGCCTCCGATATTCATCCCGAGTTATTAAAGCGTGATATAATTCCTGATGTATTAACTGATCAGACTTCAGCTCATGATCCATTAAATGGTTATGTGCCCGGGCAAATGAGTTTTGAGGAAGCGTTAGAGTTACTTAAAAAAGATCCAGAGACTTATATTAAACTTGCTTACGAATCAATAGCACGGCAGATGGAAGCAATGCTTGAAATGAAACGTCGTGGCGCGATAGCATTTGATTATGGCAACAATATCCGAGCTCAGGCTCAGAAAGCCGGTGTCAAAGATGCTTTTGAGATTCCGGGTTTTGTTTTAGAATATATTAGGCCGCTTTTCTGTGAAGGTAAAGGACCGTTTCGTTGGGTAGCGCTTTCGGGTGATAAAGAAGATATTTATCTGACCGATAATTTAGCATTAGAACTTTTTGGCGATAATGAATCACTCAAGCGTTGGATTTCTTTGGCGCAGAAGAAAATTCCATTTCAAGGACTTCCGGCTCGAATCTGTTGGCTCGGTTACGGAGAGCGGGATAGAATGGGGCTTGCAATGAATAAATTAGTGCGCGAAGGTAAACTTAAAGCGCCCATTGTAATTGGTCGTGATCATCTTGATACCGGATCAGTTGCCTCACCGAATCGCGAGACTGAGGGGATGAAAGACGGGTCAGATGCTATTGCTGATTGGCCAATTTTAAATGCCTTATTAAATGTTGCATCCGGGGCATCTTGGGTTTCTGTGCATCATGGGGGTGGAGTTGGTATTGGTTATTCAATTCATGCCGGACAAGTAATTGTCTGCGATGGTACTAAAGAAACTGAAGCGCGGCTTGAACGAGTTTTAACTAATGATCCCGGTATTGGCGTAGCACGACACGCGGATGCCGGATATGAACGGGCAATTGAAGTTGCCCGAAAATACAAAATAAAAATTCCGTTTTTAAAATAACTCCGCTATAAATCAAAAAGAATTTGGGGCACTTTATAAGTAGGGTGAGGTATTATATGAGGAGTAATTTTATAAACCGCCTCAATTGTTTCTTTATTCAGCAATTTTTGGGGGGTATCGCAAGCAAAGTTTTTTCCATCTTTAAGAATAAGAAGGCGCTGAGCCAGTAGACTTACAAGATTTATTTCGTGTGCGAGAAAGATAATTGTTAGGCCGTGCTTGTTAAGTTTTTTTAGGATCCTTAGAATTTCAACTTGGTATTTAATGTCTAAAAAGGTTGTTGGTTCATCTAAAAGTAAAATTTTAGGTTGTGATGCTAGTGCTCGAGCTAAAACAACTCGTTGGCGTTCCCCAGATGAAAGTTCGTTGATTTTTCGGTCTTTAAGTGCTAAAGCACCGACTGTATCTAATGCATTAAGTGCAACTTCATAATCATATTTTTGAGGGCGAGCAAATAGTGGAAGATAAGGATGTCGGCCAAATAGCACAATTTCAAGGGCAGTGAAATTTAAACTAAAATAGCTTTCTTGGGGGACGTAACTCATAATCCGAGCTCGTTCGATGTTAGTAAGTTCTTCAAGCGCTTGACCCAAGATTTTAACTGTACCCGAAGGTGTTGGTAGAATACCACAAATTAATTTTAAAAGAGTCGATTTACCGGAACCATTAGGTCCAATAATTCCGAAAAATTCAGCAACTGATACGTTAAAGGAAATATTGTCAATAACTTTAGTTTTATCATAACTAAAACTCAGACTACTAATTTCAATTGCGTAAGAGTTCATAATTTCTTTTTTAAAAGATAAATAAAAAATGGAACTCCAAAAAGGGCGGTGATAACACTTAATGGCAACTCCACTGGTGCAATGCTTCGAGCAATAAGGTCGGTGATAATTAAAATACTTGCACCTAAAAGAAATGATGACGGCAGTAACTTATAATGATCTGGGCCATAAATTAACCGCACAATATGAGGGACACAAAGTCCTATAAAACTCACTGTCCCGGTAAACGAGACTACACCAGCAACAAGGAATGACGAGACAAGAAAAATATTTGTAGTCAATTTCTTAATGTCAATTCCTAAACTTTTAGCAACATCTTCGTGCATCGAAACAATATTTAAGGCACGCCATAAACTAAACAGATAAATAAGTAGGGGGATTGAAGCTAATATAAAAACGATAAAAGCAATTAATAATTCTTTAGTGAAGACTAAATTTAATCGGCCCATAAGAAAATAGATAATTTCGGGAAAGGATCTTTGGCTAAAGATCATAAAAAGCATCACCAGACTCGAAAGAAAAAAGCTTAGTATCACCCCAGCGAGCACAAGACTTAACTTAGTGATCGTTCCTTTAATTTGTGCTAAAAAATAAACCCCAAAAATAGCAAATGTTGCCCCTAAAAACTCAAATAATGGTAAGGTAAAAATTCCCACCTTGCCCCACAGTTGGCTAATTGCAGCTCCTAAGCTTGCGCCGCTTGCGATTCCTAAAATATAGGGATCTACTAAGGGATTTTGAAGAAGTCCTTGAAGAGTTGCTCCAACTATTGAGAGGACACCTCCAGCATATAATCCCAAAATGATTCTGGGAAGCCTCAGTTTAATTGGCAAGGATAATTCTTTCCAAGAAAATCCTGCAGGTCCTAAAAAAAACGATATGCACGCCGCAATTAAAATTAAAAATACAAGAATAAACCCGGAGAAATTTTTTCTCACGGACGGGATTTTGGGGTCCAAATATTGTAAATAATATTCGTTAATTCCTCAATTGCGTTAATAAATCGTGGGCCGGGTCGAAAAAAGTGATCGGGGTTTAATTCGGTATAAATATGATTTTTTTTAACAGCAGTAATCTTATCCCAGCCGAAACGTTTTCTTATAGCACTTGGTGATATCTGGGGATAAAGTGCAATAATAATGTCCGGATTTCGGGTAATTATCTCTTCAGGGTTAGCTACAAAGTATTCCCGGTTAATGTCTGAAAAAATGTTTTTTCCCCCAGCATAGGAGATAATTTCATTTAAGTAAGATAAATTACCAGCAGTCATAATCGGATTTCCATTAATTTCTACATAGACTTTAGGAGAGTCAATAAGATTGGGGTTTTTTGCAATAATAGTCGCTAATTTAGTTTTTAGGGCACAAACCAAGCTTTCGGCTTTCGTGCTTGCACCGATTAAATTGCCAATTTTCCGAATCTCACTGTAAATACTATCGATAGTTTTCGGATGACTAATATATACGGGAATGTTATGTTTTTTAAGTTCTTCAATAATTAGTTTTTGTTCTGGTAGAGTGGCAATTACTAAAGTAGGTTTGCGTAAGAGAATTCGTTCTAATGATGGATTAGAGAAATCACCAACTTTATAAATCTTTTTAGCTTCTTCAGGAAAGTCACAATAAATCGTGTTTCCTACCAAGAGGCTTTCTTTCCCCAAGGCATAAATTATTTCCGTAGCACTA
>JANXBB010000110.1 GCA_025061975.1 Caldifarciminota bacterium
ATCTCCGACATATATAATCATTGCACCTCCTTTCATTAAATTCATTAAATTTCATTCATTTTAGCTAAAATAATTGATAATGCTGATATTGCAGCTGTTTCAGCGCGGAGTCGGCGTGGACCAAGACTAAATAGAGTTATATTTTTGGAGTTTGCTAATGCAATTTCGTCATCGGTAAAACCACCTTCCGGCCCGATGATCAATAAAACAGTATTGATGTTATTAAAATTAATTTCTGTAAGATGCAACTTTGTTTCAGCTTCCCAGCCTAAAAGTGCTAAATCGTAATTATCAGCAGTTGTTAATAATTCCTGATAAGCTATTTCGTCATATAATTTAGGAAGATAAGTTCGGGTTGACGATTTCATGGCCGAAATCATTATATTTCGGAAATGTTTTTTCTTGTTTTCAGTTAACCGGGCAATTGTTCGAGATGACACCACCGGAAGGATTGCATATGTACCTAACTCAGTAGCTTTTTCGATGGCAATATCCATTCGATTCCCTTTAATGAGGCATTGAGCTAGTGTAACTTTTGCCTTTGGTTCACGTAATCCTAATGAACTATTAAGCACTTTAGCTTGAATTAGCGTTTTTGTAATTTTTTCAATTTCTGCTTTATACTCATTTCCTTCGCCATCAGTTATATAAATTATATCGCCTACTTTGTGACGCATTACGTTTTTAATGTGATGAAACTCTTCACCGGTGATTTTTATTATATTGTTTTCAATATTAGTTTTCGGTGTGTAATATAGTTCCATAAATTACACCTTAGGTTTACGAGGTCCGGGTAATGTTTCGCTATGGATTTTTTCTAATTCTTTATACAAATTTTTTTCTTGAGTTGAAAGCGATTTAGGAATGTGTATAACCACGCGCACGAGTTCATCGCCTTTTCCGCCAGTTGCTTTTTTAATTCCAGCATTTTTTATCCGGATAATATCGCCGTGTTGTGTTCCAGGGGGAATTTTTATTTTTTTATTTCCAAATAAAGTGGGCACTTCAACTTCGCCCCCTAAAACCGCAGTAGTTACACTTATTGGTAGCTCGACAATTAGATCATCACCCTGACGTAAAAAAAGCGGATGTTCTTTTTCTACAATTTCAATTATCACATTTCCTTTACCTCCGGGACCATAATGGCCTTCACCTCGTAGCGAGATATAATTTCCTGTGGCAACACCTGGTGGTATAGTCACTCTTAAAGTCCGTTCAACTCGGATACGTCCTTCACCATTGCATCTGACGCATTTATTTTTAATTGTTTTCCCTTCGCCATTACATTCTGGGCAGGTAGTTATTTGAATAAATTGACCAAAGACACTACGCGAAATCTGCCGTCGTTCACCAGAACCTTGACAGACCGGGCAAGTTGTGTATTCACTACCGCCCAATCCTCGGCAACTGTCACATCGTTCGTATCTAGTAAAAGTAATTTCCTTTGATACTCCTTCAGCAATTTCTTCTAAGCTTAAAAAAAGTCTTACATGGATATCGCGACCGCGGGTGCGTGATGTACTTCGTGTTGCGCTCCGATTGGTAAAGAGGTCAAAGATACTTCCTTCCCGAAAATCTTCAAAAATTCGCGAAAAGTCAAATATATCACCAAAAATATCGCGCAGATCCTCGGCATGAGTAAAATCGCGCCATTGGAATCCTCCAGGACTAAATCGTGAAGAAACTCCTTCATGACCATACATGTCGTAAAGTTTCCGTTTTTCCGGATCGACAAGAACCTCGTACGCCTCAGAAAGTTCTTTAAACTTTTCTTCGGCTTCTTTTTTGTTTTGGGGGTTCATATCCGGATGGTACTGTTTTGCCAGCCGTCGGTATGCGGACTTTATCTCCTCAGTCGTTGCGTTCCGGGAAACCCCCAAAATTTCGTAATAATCACGCTTCGCCATTAATGACTATCTCTTTTCATCTCCTTCATCATATACTTGATAATCAGCATTTACCTTTTTGTCTTGACTACTTTTCTGAGTTGTCTCGCTACTTGCGCGTGCTTGGCGATACATTTCTTCAGCTAATTTATAGGAAGCTTTCTGAAGATTTTCGATGTCCCGTTCAATTTGAGCTTTATCATTGCCTTTCATTGATTCCTTAAGACGGCTGATCGCATCCTCAATATTTTTTCGATCCTCAGCGGATATTCTGTCGCCAAATTCCTTAAGGCTTTTTTCGGTATGATAGATCACTGTATCAGCACGATTCCGTGCTTCAATTAGTTCGCGTTTGGCGCGGTCTTCAGCGGCATGAGCTTCAGCGTCTTTTATTGCGCGCTCAATATCTTCTTTAGTTAAACCCGATGAAGCTGTAATTCTAATGCTTTGTTCTTTACCGGTTGCTAGGTCTTTTGCGGAAACATGGAGAATACCATCAGCATCAATGTCAAATGTAACTTCAATTTGTGGTACTCCACGCGGTGCCGGAGGAATACCGTATAACTCAAAGCGACCTAAAGTTCGGTTATCACAAGCAAGTTCCCGTTCTCCTTGTAAGACATGAATTGTTACCGCAGTTTGGTTATCTTCGGCAGTGGTAAAAATTTGGCTTTTTCTTGTTGGAATCGTGGTATTGCGCTCAATGATTTTAGTCATCACACCGCCTAATGTTTCGATTCCTAATGAAAGAGGCGTGACATCTAATAACACAATGTCTTTTACTTCACCGGCTAAAACCGCAGCTTGAATTGCAGCTCCAATAGCAACAAATTCGTCAGGATTGATTCCTTTATGAGGTTCTTTTCCAAAGAAGTTCCGCACTACTTCTTGTACTTTGGGCATTCGGGTTTGTCCACCAACTAAGATTACTTCGTCAATGTCTTTGGGAGTAAGTTTAGCATCTTCTAATGCGCGTCTTACCGGTTCTAATGTGCTTTGGATTAAATCGTCAACAAGCATTTCAAGTTTTGCACGAGTTAGTCGATATTCAATGTGCAAGGGACCTCTTTGAGGATCAGAATAAATAAACGGCAAGCTAATTGTAGTCTCCATTGCTGTGGAAAGTTCACATTTAGCTTTTTCAGCAGCTTCACGAATTCTTTGGAGTGCGGTGCGATCTTTGGATAAGTCAATTCCGTGTTCTTTACGGAATTCCTCAATAATCCATTCCATAATGCGAGTGTCAAAATCATCGCCTCCTAAATGAGTATTTCCATTAGTTGAAAGTACTTCAAAGACCCCCTCACCAATTTCTAAAATTGAGATATCAAAAGTTCCACCACCTAAATCGTAAACCGCAATTTTTTCATTCTTTTTCTTATCAAGTCCGTAAGCTAAGGCTGCTGCAGTGGGTTCGTTAATAATTCGCAAAACTTCAAGTCCGGCAATTTTACCGGCATCTTTAGTGGCTTGTCGTTGAGAATCATTAAAATAAGCCGGAACCGTAATTACCGCTTTGGTCACCGGTTCACCCAAATAAGACTCAGCAGCTTTTTTAAGATATTGGAGAATCATTGCAGAAATTTCCGGCGGCGAATACGTTTTACCATCAACTTCAACCCACGCGTCACCATTGGGAGCTTGAACAACCTTGTAGGGGACACGCTTAATTTCTTCGGTTACCTCAGAATAGCGACGCCCCATAAAGCGCTTTATTGAATAAATTGTACGCTCCGGATTAATTATTGCCTGACGTTTGGCAAGAGTTCCAACAAGTCGTTCAGTTCCAAAAGCAACAACCGATGGAGTTGTTCGACCTCCCTCAGGATTCGGAATAACTACCGGTTGACCACGTTCCATTACTGCTACACATGAGAATGTTGTTCCTAAATCAATACCGATTATTTTAGACATAGTTGCCTCCGTTAATTATAAAAAATCTTTTCACTATATTAGACTTTTAAATTTAGGGAAAAGATTTAACTTTTATTCGTTATCACACTCCTTTGCTTGAGAATTTTCAGTGTTTTTAGGTTCTTCAAAGGAGTTTTTAGTAACAATTACTCGGGCCGGTCGTAATATTTTATCACGATATTGATATCCCCGATTGAGTTCTTCAATAACTATATTATTCGGTTTTTCAGGATTTTCAACACAACCCACAACTTCGGCTAATTTAGGATCATATGGTTGATCAAGACATGAGTATTCTTTAAGGCCAAATTTTTCAAGAACTCCTTGGAGTTGGCGATATGCAATTTCAATTCCTTTAAGCAAATTGTCGTTAGGATTAGAAAGTTTTGCAAAACTAAAAGCACGTTCAAAATTCTCTAATGCCGGTATTAACTCTGATAAGAGATTTTCATTGGCATACTCTTGGAACTCACAAAATTCTTTTTCTTTGCGTTTGCGATAATTCTCAAAATCGGCTAAAGCACGAAGTAGGGTATCTTTACAAGTTTTTAGTTCGCAAAGAAGCTTTTGGTAATTTTCCTTAAGCTCAGTTACCGGTCCTTTTTTTGAAATTCCCATGGTTGTTAATTATACTTAAAATTAATTAAATGGTCAAGAACTTATAGCTGGTAGTTTAAATTTTGTTGACTTCAGTGAAATTTTTTGTATAATTGATAAATTAAGTTCTTTAAAAAATTCCAGTAATTAATTAATTTAACCGAAAGGAGTTTTTCACAATGGCCAAAAGAAGACAAAGCGGAATTCTTAAAAATTTGTTAAAACCGGAAATTGAAGAACTGATTCGGCAAAAAGATTGGCAAAGCTTAAAGACTGTTCTTGAGAGTTGGCATCCTCAAGATATTGCCGATTTATTAGAAGAACTCCCTGAAGCAGATAGCGCTTTACTCTTCTTAATATTATCGCCCTATTTTCAAATTGAGGTTTTTGAAGTCCTTGAGTCTGATGCGCAATTAAATCTAATTAAAAAAATCAGCGACGAGAAAGTTAAAACCTTGATAACCGATATCGCTCCTGATGCTCGGGTTAGACTCTTTGAAAAACTTCCACCCCAGATAATTCAGAAACTTAGTTCTTTGTTATCACCCAAAGATTTTAAAGAGACACTTACTCTTTTAGGATTTCCCGAAAACAGTGTTGGCCGATTAATGACTCCGGAGTATATTGCAATAAAACCTGACTGGACAGTAAAAAAAGCGCTGGATCATATAAGAGCAGTAGGCCTTGAAGCTGAAACTATTGATATGATTTATGTTATTGATGATAGCGGAAAATTACTTGATGACATACCATTAAGACGCCTAATATTAGCTGACCCCAAACAGACGATTCAAGAAATTATGGATAAGAGCTTTATTGCTATTAAAGCGCACGAAGATCAAGAAGAAGCAGCAAAATTGATGCGCCGCTATGATTTAATTGCGATGCCGGTAATTGACGAAAATGGTATTTTATTGGGAATTGTAACAATTGATGATATTGTTGATGTATTAGAAGAAGAACAAACCGAAGATATTACTAAAATCTCCGGTATTGGTCCTAAAATTGATGCTGATATTATTACAAAATTAAAAGAAATTCCTTTAAAAAAATTTTATAAAAGCCGTGTTAGTTGGCTTTTACTACTTTTATTAATGGATTTTATAACTGGAGGAATAATTCATAGTTTTGAAGAGACAATTGCCAAATATGTTGTCTTAGTAACTTTTTTGCCGGTTTTAGTTGATACCGCAGGAAATGCCGGCTCGCAATCTGCAACTTTGGTTATTAGAGCCCTCGCATTAGGTACTGTACAAATGCGCGATTGGTTTTATCTTTTAGGCAAAGAACTAATGATTGGAAGTTTATTAGGTCTAACAATGGGATTGGGTATTTCTATTATGGGGTTCATCCGCGGTGGTCGAGTGCAAATTGCTTTAGTGGTGGTCTCGGCTATGATTGTAAATGTGATTGTTGGTTGTGCTATTGGCGTTCTTTTGCCGTTTATTTTCAAACGGTTAAAAAAGGATCCGGCAACAGCCAGTGCACCTTTGGTTACAACCCTTGCTGATATTTTAGGCACGGCAATATATTTAGGTATGGCATATCTATTTTTACACTAAAACAATTTATAAATTAATTACGTTCGGGCAGTTAGTTATAACTCTTTAGAAAAATTAACTAACCCCGTCACTCCCTAAGCTGCTCCCTAAACCGCTCCCCAAACAACTTCCTCAACTGCCCCCTGAGCCGCTCCCTAAGCAACCCCCTAAACAACTCTGAGATCTCTTCTCTAA
>JANXBB010000248.1 GCA_025061975.1 Caldifarciminota bacterium
ATCCGCGTTATCCGGAAATCCTATCACCCCATGCATTATTCCCGTCCAATGTTCGGAGCGTTGTAGTAAAGGATTCTTTTGCATATTTGGCTTTAGAACAATTAGGCGTTTATGTAATGAATGTTAAAGCAACACCAAGAGTTGTAGTTGGTGGATGTGATACCCGATCGAATGCCCGCCATTTATTTGTTAAAGACACTTTATTATATGTCGCTGATGGTCGAGGTGGACTTGCAATTCTAAATATTAAAGATCCGCGAAATATAGTTTCGGTAGCAACTCTCAAACTCTCAGGATATGCTCAAAAGGTGTTTGTAAAAGATACTTTAGCCTATCTTGCTTGCGGTGATGCAGGGATAGCGATTGTCAATGTAAAAAATCCAACTACGCCCCAGTTAGTAGAATATGTTTCAACATCTTACGCCAAAGGAATTTGGGTTGACGTCCATGGCAATATTTATGTTGCCGATCGAGATTTAGGTTTATTAGTTATTAAACCCAACGAAGTTCAATAATTAAGATAAGTCCTATGAAAAAGTTTTTATTGATTTTATTGTTTATAACAATAATTGAATTGAACGCCACAACTTATACTTTACAAGAAGTACCAATTAGTGTTTTTACAGAAATCCATTGCGAAACAAAGACACCACATAGCTTAAAAATTACCACACGTCTACCGGATGAACGCTCTATAACTGAAGTTCTACTCTCTCGAGTTATTTCTGAATTTACCGAATCTCAAAGTGCTCTTTTATATTATTCTAAACTGTTAGCAATACCAGACTATGCTGATTTACAGGTAAGAATATTAAATGTTGATTCAATCGTTGTTGATCTTAATGAAAAAAATATCGCTCCACTTTATATCTCTTCCAAGATTGACTTACCAATAGTTTATTTGGGCAAAAAAGGAATAATACGTGATTTAAATGTTGTTCCGGTAAACATTCGTCAATATCGTTATTTACCTGAACAAAATCTTCTTGTTTGTTATATAAATATCGAATTTGAAATTGTTGCCAACCGATCTTTTGATAATCTGATGGATGCTAATGTAGTTACAAAAACTTGGTCTGAAATTTATAAAAACACAATTATTAACTATGAAGAACCGACAAGCGTATCATCGTTACCTTCAAGTTACATAATTATTGTTGCTGACGATCTTTATAATGCAATTTTGCCTTTGGCTCGTTGGAAGGCCCAAAAAGGATTTAAAGTTACAATTAAACGGATCTCAGAAATTGGGTCAAGTTCAACTGCGATAAAAAATTATTTAAGTCAGGTATACAATACCCAATACCCTAAAATTGAGTATGTTTTGCTTGTAGGAAGTTCTAGTGCAATCCCAGCGATACCGGCCGGACAAAGTGTTGGAGATCATTTATACGCTTGTCTTGATGGTGATGACCTCTATCCTGATGTTTTTCTCGGAAGACTTCCGGCATCTGATGCATCAACGCTTTCAATAATGGTCAATAAAATCATAGGATATGAACGTAATCCTTATATTGCTGATACTTTATGGTATCGGCGTGCCTTAATGGTTGCAACTAGTTATCAACAATCAGGAGTCCCGGTATGGACCGCATTAGCAACAAAACGTTATATTAGGGAATTACTTTTAAATAATAATTTTTTGCGGGTTGATACATGTTTTTATCCACCAACAGCTAGTGGTGTAGGAGTAATTGATACTATTATTAATCGTGGTGTTGCATTTGTTAATGGCCGTGGATGGGGTAATCGTGAAGGGTGGACTTATCCTTATTTTAAAGTTAATGAAGTCTACGGTCTTAATAACGGTTGGAAACTTCCTATTGTTACAAGTTTTTATTGCGCAACTGGAAATTATACGGCAAGCACAAATTTTGGTACTGCCTGGCTTGCAGCTGGAACTCCGATAAATCCTAAAGGTGCTGTAGCATTTTATGGTCCTGTTTATGCAACAACATCAACTCGATTTAACAATTGCCAAGATTTTTCCATATACTGGGGGATTTTTGAACAAGATGTGCATCGCTGCGGTCCAGCAATGTTCTTAGGAAAAGTAGCATTGCTCGAAAATTTTCCACTTCCGAGCGACTCACTAATGCTTGTTACTCACGTCATAACATACAATTTGTTAGGTGATCCCTCTCTTGAAATGTATACCGGCCAAGTCCCTAAAGAATTAATTGTAAGTTATCCAAGCCAATTGCCGGTTGGGAGCTCGAGACTTACTATAACAGTGTATAACAATTTATCTCAACCAGTTAGCGGAGCTCTGGTTTCGTTGTATAAAGAAAATGAAGTTCAAGTTTCTGGTTATACTAATGAAAACGGCACTGTGACATTAAACTTTTCGGCCCAAACTCAGGATACATTATTTGTCACAGTCACAAAGCATAACTTTATTCCTCATCAAGGTTACATTATAATTACCACCCCCTCGATTAATATAAATTATTATACACACAGTGGAACTCTAAATGCTGGAAGTAGTAATAATCTTTTGATAAGCTTAAAAAATTATGGTTCATCACTAACTGCCACTAATACCTATGCGATTCTTCGTTGTCGTAACAGTTTCGTCACAGTTACCGATTCGCAGAGATCTTATGGTTCAATAAGCCCCGGTCAGGTTGTAACTTCAGCTCCGTTTCAAGTATATGTAAATGCAAATGCACCTCATAATTATCGAGTCGGTTTCGAAATAGCTATTTTTTCTGATCAATATCAAGGAATTGCCGAATTTAATACCTCGGTTACCTCAGCAGAATTGGTTTACAAAAAACATATCATTAACGACAACGGAAACAACATTTTAGAACCTAATGAATCAGCTCAACTTACGGTGAAAATTTATAATCGCGGTGCAAGAAATTTAAATAATGTTGTTGCGCGTCTCCGAAGTGCAAATCCATATGCAATTATAGTCTCTGATTCTATTGGATACTATGGAACAATCAATGTCGGTGATACGGTAGAAAACACGCAGGAAACATTTACTATATTTGCTGCTCCTAACATTGCTATTGGACGACAATTTTATCTAAAGCTAACCCTTTTTACTACCGGTTTTGAGCAAACAATTGAGTTTCCAATTGTAATTGGAATGATAACGACTACTGCACCTACCGGACCAGATTATTATGGTTACTGGGCTTATGACAATACTGATCTTCAGTATTCGGAGGCTCCGGTATATAATTGGATTGAAATTGATCCTAATTATGGCGGTCCAGGAACACGATTAAATATCCCCCATTACGGAATCAGAACTCTTAATTTACCGTTCACTTTTAGGTATTACGGAAGAAATTATAATCGGATTAGCGTGACTGCCTTAGGTTATATCGCAATGGATTCTACCTCAATTGTTGATCCTTATAATTGGCAAATTCCTGCACCAGTAGGGCCTCCTTCAATAATAGCTACATTTTGGGATGACTTTCATCCTGAAACACTATCTTCTTCCGGAGTTTATTATTATTATGACCAGGTTAATCATAGATTTATTGTTCAATGGTCAAGGATTCATCACATTCACGGTTTTAGAAATCCTTATCTTGCTGAGCAACAAACATTCCAAGTAATTCTTTGCAATCCTCAGTATCATCAAACTGTCACCGGTGATGGCCCAATAATCTTCCAATATCATACTGTTTTCAACGACGATTCCGCAGCAATAGATTGTCATAATTATGCTACTGTAGGAATTGAAAGTCCGACACACTGGACGGGAATTGAATATACTTTTGCTAATTATTATCCACCGTCTGCAGCATTGATTCAATCCGGACGAGCAATAAAATTCACCACTAACCCACCCGATACCTTTACTACTATTATAAATGAGCCGAGATCTCAATCGATCTTAC
>JANXBB010000059.1 GCA_025061975.1 Caldifarciminota bacterium
AAGGAGCCTATTATCCTTCAGTAGCTTTTGAAGGGACAAATTACTTTGTAGTTTGGATGGATGGTCGAAATGGTAATTTTGATATTTACGGAGCCCGAGTTTCGCGTTCTGGGGTGGTGCTTGATCCTCAAGGAATTCCAATCTCAACTGCACCTTTTGATCAAATAGCGCCCGGAGTTAAATTTGACGGCGTAAATTATTTAGTTACTTGGACCGATTGTCGATATGATATTAACGGCGATATATATGCGGCACGAGTGACCCAAGCTGGAGTTGTCCTTGATTCAGCGGGTATTGCAGTTTCTACAGTTTTCGGTTTTCAGTTTATTTTTCGGGGAATTGGCGTTGGAAGCACCAATTATCTTTTAGTTTGGTTTGAAGACCGCGACGGCGACGAGTATTTAGATATCTACGGCGCTCGATTAACTCGAACCGGTGTAGTCCTTGATCCCATGGGTATAGCAATTTCAGTTGCGCCTAATAATCAATATGCTCCATCAGTAGCTTTTGACGGGACAAATTATTTTGTAGTGTGGACTGATGATCGGCTAAATAGTGGTGATTATCGAATTTTTGGTGCTCGAGTGACCCAAACAGGAGTGGTGCTTGATCCTCAAGGAATTCAGATCAGTCAAAATTTAAGTTTATATGCGACAGTAGTTTTTAACAATACACTCTATTTTGTAGTTTGGGCTGAAGCCGGAGATGTATGGGAAAGTGATATTTTCGGTGCACGAGTCACCCAAGCAGGAGTGGTGCTTGATCCTCAAGGAATTCCAATCTCAACCATAGAAGGTGACCAATGGCTACCAGTAGTTGTATTTGATAATGTCCGGTATTTTATCGCCTGGGCCGATCTTCGATCGTGGAGAGATTATGATATTTACGGAACTCGGGTTACTTTACAAAATACAGTGCTTGATCCTAATGGAATTCTTTTAACCTACGGTTATTCTAGTCCGGAACAATATAGCCCGCGTTGTGCTTATGATGGCACAAATTATTTTGTTGTTTGGCAAGATTCGCGTAATAATAACGCAATCTATGGAACTCGGGTTACACCATCCGGTGTTGTTCTTGATCCTCAAGGCATACAAATATCGCCTTCGGATGCATATAACCCCGCAGTAATTTTTGATGGCACAAATTACTTTGTAGTCTGGGAAGATTATCGGTATGGATGGGACAGCGATATTTTTGGTGCTCGAGTGACCCAATCAGGGGTGGTGCTTGATCCTCAAGGAATTCCGATCTCAACTGCGCCTTATGAACAATACAGTCCGGCAATAGCATATGATGGCACAAATTACTTTGTAGTTTGGACCGATAATCGTGATGGCGACCTGTACACAGATATTTATGGTGCACGCGTATCAAGAGGTGGTATAGTTCTTGATCCTAATGGTATTCAAATCTCCTCAGATATTTATGATTATTATGAGCAATACAGTCCGGCAATAGCATATGATGGTACAAATTACTTTGTGGTTTGGACAATATACCGGAGCGGTGGTTATCTAGAAGATATTTTCGGAGCACGCGTTACCCCGGCAGGTGTTGTGCTTGACTTACAAGCGATTCCAATTTCAATTGCATTAAATGAACAATACGAGCCAGCATTAGCGTTTGATGGGGTAAATTACTTTGTCGTTTGGTCGGATTTTCGGAATTCAGATTCTGATATTTATGGTACGCGTGTTACACCAACCGGAATAGTTTTAAACCCTTCGGGAATTCCAATTTCAACTGCTGGTGATGACCAATGGTGGCCTGCGGTAGCTTTTGATGGAACAAAATATTTAGTTGTATGGACTGATTATCGTAATGGGGATAATTATGATATTTACGGTGCACGAGTTAATACTGCCGGAGGAGTCCTTGATCCTCAAGGGTTGGAACTAATCAATCGCCCGTACGATCGGTGTCAAGCTCGATTAACAAGAGGCCCGGGCAATCAGTTGCTTTTGGTGTTCACCGGTTATGTCGCTCAGTATGGAGTTAGTAAAATTTTGGGAGCATTTTATCCTAGTGCTGGGGTCAACGAGGGCATTTTAGGTGAGATTAGTTCTGGTAAATTTAAAGTTTTTCCTAATCCATGTTATAAAGATGCAACGATCGAACTGACACTGACAAAAGCAACAGAGCTTAAGATTGAATTAATTGACATTTCCGGAAGAGTCATAAAGAGAATTGTCCAAAGTCATTATCCTAGCGGTTCTTATAAAATTCGGTTGGACTTAGATAACCTTCCAGGCGCAGTTTATTTTCTAAGAATTAAATCTGACAAGAAAGTGATTACGGAGCGGCTAATAAAAATAAAATAAATATTTCTTGTTAGCCTCTATATTTTCACTTGGATGTGTAGTTTTAGTAGTTAGAGATTTATTTTTGTTTATCAATATTAAAGCTCAAACCAAGAAGCACTATTGACAAATTATCAGTTTGGGTTTATAGTTGATTTAATGCACAATAAAGTTGAAGTAAAAAAAGAGCAAATTTTAAAAGCCGCCGGTGAGGTGTTTGCTCGATATGGACTTTCTAAGACAACGATCGAAGATATCGCTAAAGCCGCAGGAGTTGGTAAAAGTTCAATTTATTATTATTTTGAAAACAAGGATGAAATCTTTAAAGCAGTAATTGAAGAACAAGTTCGAGCCGTCCAAGAAAAAATTAAAAAAGCGATTGAAACTGCCGATAATCCGATTGATAAATTAAAAACTTTTGCCGTGACCCGTATGAAATGTTTTCGCGAGGTTGCGCATGTCTATGAACATGTTTTTAAAGAAGAGTACTTAAAGCATTATGAGTATATTTTAAATATTAGAAAAGCTTATGACGAAGCTGAACTTCAACTTTTAAAAAGCATCCT
>JANXBB010000095.1 GCA_025061975.1 Caldifarciminota bacterium
AAGACTTTAGAATTAATAATTCGATATTTGGGCTAAAAGGGACTATAAAATACCACGGTTCCGAATTATCATTTCTTGCCGGACAACCACGCAATATCTTTTTTGAAGAAAATGTTTATAAAATTAAAAACGATACTTTAGATCGGATTCGTGGGGTTAATTTAGATACAAGATTTACCTTGCTTAATATTATTAATATGAACCTTGGAGCACGTTATGTGCGTTATCATCGGCCGATTGATTTAACACCGCGGGCATTTACTGAAGTATTCGGAGGTAATGTCGAAGTTAATTTTGGCCCATATCAAGGATATCTTGAATATGCACGGCTTTTAGGAAGTTATCCTTATATTGGAGGCCGACTTAGCGGTAATGGATTATTGTTCTCCTCAGCATTGACTTTTTCAGGTATTGGAATAAATTTTCAATTTATGAATTACGATTCCATAGGTTTTGGCGGTGTGGGTTATAGGTATAATGAAGTTCCAACACCGATTAAGTCAGGAACTTCGGTCAACCGCGGAATTGATGAGTTAGGATATGGGATAGGAGTTGTGTATAGCCCATTTAACAATTTAAACTTAGAAATTCAGCACAATTCCATTAAAACCCACAATAATCTTGAAGGGATTTTAGAGCAGATAGGCAATGTTAAATATTTTCTCGGTGAAAATTTAGAATGTAATTTCATTTTAGAGCGGAATAAAAAAACCCATATTGAACTTCCGATCGAAAAGAAGCTTGAAGTAAAACCGATAGGTGAGGTTACATATCACCTGGAAAATTATTTTTTAGATTTCAGTTATGAGCACAATTTTATTTCGGCTGATAGTAGCAATTACTATGAACACGCAATTGTACTATCAGCTGGCCGACCGGAACGCTATCAATTTACTTTACGCATTGAACGCCGTAATCGCACACCGGTTTGGCTTATTCCTAAACTCAGCCAAGAACGTTACTGGATTATGGCTGAAGTTTCCTGGGATATATCCGAGCAACACAATCTGCGAATTCGCGCCGGCACCGAAAAAGGGGGCATTGTTTGTTCAGGAGGAGTCTGTCGTTACGAAGAGCCGTTTAAAGGTGTAAAATTAGTCTTAACAAGTGTTTTTTAAAGATATTATGCGCAAAATATTAGCAATAACAATTTTAACAGTTGCGTTAAGTTTTATAATTGTTGGGAGTATAAAAAGACAACCTAAAGACGTTGAAAATGTCGGTTCAGTGATGTGCCTTTCGTGTATGGGATTACAACAATAGAAAGATGCGACCATATCGGTTAAGTCAGCTAATTTCAACATTAGTCCAACTCAGTTATTATCCGGCTTTATGGTCTGGAGCGATCTATCAAGGAGTTACAAAACAGTTTTGTGTGCCAATTCTTACTTGCTGGGGCTGTCCCCTAATGCGGTTTGGGTGTCCGATGGGCGCTTTACAATACTTTATTGGTGTGCGTGAATTTCCTTTTTATATTCTTGGGTTTTTTGTTTTTATCGGTGCCACAGTAGGCCGAATGGCCTGTGCGTGGCTTTGTCCGTTTGGATTACTTCAAGATCTGCTTAAAAAAATTACCAAAATTAAACTTTCATTACCTAACTGGACTACCTATATAAAATATCTTGTGCTCATTGTGATTGGAGTTATTGCAGTTTATATAACCCAAGAACCGTGGTTCTGTAAACTATGTCCTGCAGGAATGCTTGAAGCCGGTCTGCCGTTAGTTCTTGCCGATCAGAGAGGCGATCTTAAAGCTTTGGTGGGTTGGCTTTTTAAGTTAAAGCTTGGAATTCTATTAGGAGTAATTTTAGGTTCAATTTTTATTAAACGCTTTTTCTGTCGGGTACTGTGCCCGATAGGAGCAATTTATTCGGTATTCAACCGAATCTCAATTCTTCAGATGAAAACTGATTCTGAAAAATGTGGCACAAAAAAATGTAATTTATGCCGCCAAGTCTGCCCCATGGATATAAACATTTACGAAAATCCGAAGGCTAAAGAGTGTATACGCTGTTTGGAGTGTAAACATAGATGTCCTAAAGTTGCAGTTGGTGTGGGGTTTAAATAATTGTTAATCAATTAAGCTTTTTAAGATTTTTAGGTTTTTTATAATTTGCCCTTCAAAGTTTTTTGTGGTGAAATCTACATTGTTAAATACTGCGGCAACTAAAGCAACGCCGCAAGCTTGGGCTTGGAAAACTTTTTTAATATTTTCTTGGTTTATTCCCCCAATTGCAATGACTGGTAATCTTACTTTTTTAGCTACTTCTTTTAAGGTTTTTAATCCCACAACCGGTGCTTGGGTTTTTGTCAAAGAAGGAAAGACCGAACCAACACTTAAATAATTTACTTGACATTTTTCTGCACGCTGTGCTTGAGTTAAGTTTCTTACAGTTACACCAATAATTTTACTTGGACCAAGAATTCTTCGGGCTAATTGGGGCGGTAGATCATCTGTGCCCAAATGAACACCACAGGCATCAGTTGCTAAGGCAATATCAACCCGATCATTAATAATAAATCGGACGCCGAAATAACTGTCTACTACTTGTTTTACTTTTAATGCATCATCTAACCAGATCTTAGCTGGTGTTTCTTTAGGTTCCCGGAGCTGAATCATTGTCGCGCCACCTTTGATACACGCTTCGGTAATTGCTGCAAGATGTTTTCTGGCAAGCGTCGGGATATCTAATATTACATATAACTGAGGATTAAAAACTAAACTAACTTGGTCAAGGAGAATTTTTTCTAAATCATATAAAGCAAATCGTGTTGCTTTAAATAACTTACTTAAATTATTATCTTGCGACTTAAAAAGTTCTTCTAAACTTCGTGCAGCTTCTTGGGCACGCGAAAAGTTTGTTTTTAAGATTTTTTGTAATGGAAAATAACCTTCTTTTTTAGCTTCCAAGTCAAAATCCGGGCTTCGGCCTAAATCTTTATTACTTGCTCGAGCCCATAAGACTTTAGTCCGGATTTTTTCTAATTTTGGATATAAGTTGTGCTTTAATGCACGGAGTTTTTTAAGACTTTTGTTGTTTATTAAATAAAATCGGGTAATATCTTCAACAATTTTTAATGCCTCAAATAGTCGATTGAGATTAACATCAATAAGCTGGTCAAACGCTTTAGAGTATAGCATTTTAATTTACGATACCGAAATTAGTCAACGATGTCAATAAAAAGATTACATTTCGCACCCGTTGGAAAATTTTATGCTTTGATGATTATTGATCGCAGAGATTTAATAAGAAAGAAGAATAGAGTAAATAACCGCACTTTATTCAGTTTTAAGAAACAAAAAACACTTTTAGATGATTTTGTCTTGAAATAAGAGATTGCGGCCGCAATAAATGTTTATAGCTAACAACTTGTGTTTTCTAAAAACTCCTTTTCAAGTTGGTGCTTAAGCTTCTTAAAAGTTTGCAACTTTGTGGACTTATTTTAAGAAGATATTATCAATACCAAAAACTAACCCCCACACTCCCTAAGCTGCTCCCTAAACCGCTCCCTAAACAACTTCCTCAACTGCCCCCTGAGCCGCTCCCTAAGCAACCCCCTAAACAACTCTGAGATCTCTTCTCTAAGTAGCACTCAAAACAACCCCCTAATTTGCCTCCCAATCTGCTCTCTTAACTACTCTTATAACTGCTCTCTAAGCAACAAAGACAACAGCTTCCTAATCTACTCAGGGGGCCGCTGGGGGAACAGTACCCCCTCCTTCAAGCAAATTCTAAATAGCATAATGAATCTCAAAGACTTAGATTAAAAAATCGCTTTAAAAAAATATTACTTTAAAGTAA
>JANXBB010000024.1 GCA_025061975.1 Caldifarciminota bacterium
GATCAGAATTGATTAAATTAGCTAGGCCAAGACCTAAGACTTTACCCAGGTTTATGCATTCATAATATTTTAAATTATGTAAGAGATTTTGGTAAGGAGTTTCGTATTTTCCGAGAGCCCTTATTCTTAAAAGTACATTATTATTTCTTATTAAAGGATGACGACATTTCTCGTTAAAGGCTTTAGGGTATCCGCAGAGTACACAGGTGCCTAAAGAATTTGTTGTTACTAAATAAAAACACTTATCGCAAATATTTCCTTTGTCAAGTTCTTTGCCGCAACCCAAACACTTAGGGGGAAAACCTAAATCGATTAAAACATCTTTTAGTTCTGTTAAAAACCTTTGTGCTAATTTCAAGATAGAGTGCATTATTTAACTATGAGTCTTTTTGGAAACTTGAATAGCGTAAATTATACCGATTATAAAAAGGCTGCCGGCAATAATTTGATTAACTATAAAATTTTCCAGATTTTCATAGTATCGAATAAAATCGATTAAAAATCTAAATAGTGCATATAGGCTAAGAATAATACCAAAAAGAGCACCGGGCTTTAATTTCTTTCTTTCTAAAACTAACGCCAACCCGAATAATATAAATCCAGCTAAGGAAGAATAAAGTTGAGTTGGATGGATTTTTTCACAGAATACTTCACCAGCCGGGGAATGTTGAGGGAACTCAACGCCCCACGGTAGATTTGTTGGCCGACCAAAACAACAACCATTAAGAAAACAGCCGATCCTTGTAAAACCTTCTCCTAATACAATTGCCGGTGTCACAGCGTCAAGCATCTTAGCTAATGGAAGTTTTTTTACCCTTAGATAAAAGATTCCTGAAAGCAAAGCTAAAATAAAACCTCCAAAAAACATCAACCCCCCTAAACCACCGCGCCAGAAAGCGATAATTCCAATTAAGTCATTTTTAAACTCATCCCAGTGAAGGACTACATATAAAAGGCGTGCACCGACAATTACTGAACCTAAAACAATCAGTGCTAAGTTGTTTACTGTTTCGCTTGAAACGCCAAATCGCTGGGCTCGAGTTTCTACTAGTTTTATTCCTATTAAGAACGAAATGAAGAGAAAAAAACCATATGAATAGATATTAAAACCTAAAATTCTTATAAGCACGGGATGCATATTTGTCTCCTAATAAAAGATTTTCATCGGGACCGGAACAAATGAGACTATTAATATTACAAATCCAATAACTGCAAGGCATTTATCAGTAGTTGTTAAAGGCTCTGCATCATTTATACTTTTGGGGTGTTTTATCCCTAAAGCCAAAACCAAAATTAACCATAAAAACCAGCCGGGCCATAGAAGTCCTAAAACTCCTAAAACAACAATCGTAAAAATGGTAAGATATTTATAATATTTACTTAAAAATCCATAAGAAATATGTCCTCCATCAAGCTGCCCCAAAGGTAAAAGATTTATTGCCGTAACAAAAAGCCCCAACCAACCGGCAAAAGCTACCGGATGAAGTACAATGTCGGCGTTTTCTAAAGTTTGTGGGAAAAAAATGCGCGAAAGTAAATAGAAAACTAATGAACTTCCTATTTTTAGCCCTCCTTGGATTTCTGCGACACTTGCAACTTTGGAAAATTTTAATCCAATAATTACTGCAGGTATTGCAAGTAAGAAACTAATTAACGGGCCTGAAAGGCCGATTCTAATGAGAGCTCGACGATTCGGAATGGGCGATTTGATTCTAATAAATGCACCCATTGTGCCTATTAAAGGATGGGGCACCGGAAGAAAAAAAGGTAAACTTACTCTGACTTTATAATGTCTTGCAGTAAAAAAGTGACTAAGTTCATGACCTAATAAAATTAAAAGCAAAGTTGCAGAAAACGGTAATCCTTTCCAGATATTCTTAAAATTAGAAAACGGATTAGTGCCAAAATGAAACGCTCCAACGATTAATGTTGTTAATATAGTAAGCGCAAATAATATAATTGCCGTGAATATTTCTCGCTGAGAAATTTTTAAAACAAAATCTTCATGGGCTTTTTCAAAATTAGAGTCAAGTACTTCTTTGTTCATGGGTGTTATTCCAAATTTTCGTTTAAGAAATTTTATGCTTTAGATGCCCTAGGTACCTTTTTAATATCGTAAGATCTTCTAAAATGCCTATCGGTTTAATAATTATTTTATCGCCTTCATCCGATATTCTAAATCCGTAGTTTTCACGCCCCAATTCAAAAATTCGGTAACTATTAGAATAAGAATCGCGATGTACCGAATAAGAGCGACCAATTGCTTTACTCGTAAATTTTTTAAAGTCTTCAATGATCGCTGCTAAAGCTTCTTCGTCGTTGATATCAGGTTTTTTTAATAGAATTACTGCTTCTCCTTGGGTGCTCCGAGCATCTCTTAAACATGACCGTTCTAAATCAATATAATCAGAGATTTCTTTCATTATATTCCCAATTCTTTTATTTCGATACCCATAAGACAAGCAAAGACTTTGTCATCGTTTGTCATGTTATCAATTATTGAAAACTCGTTTGGTTGGTGAGCATTATTACTAACTTTAGACCATACTGCAGCTTGAAGGCCATTTTTTCTAAAAAGTGCTGCAACTGTCCCTCCGCCTATTCCTCCGGGTTTAGCGTTTATTTTATAAACTTCTTTAATTGCTTTTTTTAGAATTTTTACTACCACAGAATCCGGAGGTGTAATAGGTGCGGCTTCGGAAATTTGCGTGTTTTCAAGTTCTACTTGAACACCAAACTTCTTTTCAATTTTTTCGGTTTCCGTTTTTATATCCTCCAAAACCTGCGTAACCGGATAATCAGGCAAGATGCGACAGTCAAAATAAAAAACATCCTCACCGGGAACTGTATTAACATTCGGAACATTAGATTCTTTCTTGGTAGGTTCTGCAGTACTAATTGGAGGCGAAAACAACCGGTTCTTCTTTTTGTATTTTTTCTTAAACATCTTGTCTAATGCAACAATTAGATAAGCTCCAGCACGATGAGCGTTGATCCCTTGAGGAGCAGACGCGGCATGAGTTTGCTTGCCTTTGATTGTAAACTTAAGCCAAAGGATAGATTTCTCGGCAATTTCAATTAAACTGCCGTTGGGATTACCGGCATCAGGAATAATATAAATATCGTTTTCAGAAAACAGCTTTCGAAAGTTATTAAGGAGATAACCGGCTCCATAATGACTGCCCGTTTCTTCATCTGAAACAAAAATCAAATTGACGTCATAAATTGGATTAAAACCCAAGTCTTTTAATGCTTTAACAGCTGCAATTGACGCTACAAGCTCTTGCTGGTTGTCTTCTGTCCCTCGGCCATAAATTTTGCCGTCTTTTACAACAGCTTTATAAGGATCAGTTTCCCAAAGACTTAACGAGCCCGGAGGGACAATGTCGATATGAGTCATAATCCAAATTTTTGGTGCCGGATAAACACCACGAAAAGTTGCGATAATATTCGGGCGGTAATTACTTTTGACTCTTAAATCTGGTGCATTGTATTCTGAAATTTGCCATCGTTCTTGAGGAAGATTACTTGTAAGTTCTTTTAACACTTCTAGTAAATATTTTCCTCGTTCAGCCTCACCATCACCACCATTTTCCGGGCCAATTGCAGGAATTGCAGTCAATTCGCATTGAAGACGAATCATATAATCTCTAAGATTTTCAATTGATTCGTTAATTTTTTGCCATTCTCTTAATTGCCACATAAAACTCCTTTAAAAACTTTTGTTTTAGTATAATTTATTAATAAAGCTTTGTCAACTTAAAAACAAATAAGATACTTCCCGGGTATTTTTAATTTCAGTAAAGCTTTTAATTAAAGAGTATTTAGCAGTTTTACTTTATGCGGATGCCACCTTTAGCTGTTACAATGTTGTCGGTTCCTGTATTTCCCGAAATATTTTGGGTATATAGTTCTAACACACCTTCAACATATGGAAAAAGTTTTGCTTGATTGAGCTTGAATTCAACTCCGGCACCAATTCGGAGATTTAAATCCGTTAAATTAGTAGCGGTAGAAAATTTTAGACCAGCGATTGCGTAGGGATTAAAAGTTTCTTGAGGGAAAAAGAGTAAAAGATCTACGGGCGAGAGAGTTCCTAAAAAGATGTGAGTGTTGTTAGAATGAAAGGCAACTCTTGTAAATTCTAACCGTGCATAAAGGTTGTTTTTAATATTAAAAATTGCGCTACCATCAATGTAAGGGTGGTTATCGTTTGATTTTATTACATATCCAGCACCCGCTTCAAGACCGAAAATTAATCTTTTATAGCCAAAACTTAAGGAGATCAAAGCTAATCCCAAAAGTAGAATTTTTTTTAACATTGGCTTGCCTCCTCTTTTTAGGTAATTCGTACTATTGTACAATGTTTTAAGATTCATGTCAAGTTAATTGGTTAAATTTTTAGAACTAAAAGTTGCTGACCTCGATCAGAACTCTACTCGCTAACACAGCGCATTGATGAATTAAATTGTGTTAGGTTGGTATTAAAAGTAGTTTGGGCTATAGGTAACTTGTAAGTTTATCAAACAGTTTCCATGCTGGAAAGAAAAAAGGCTCGATTTAGCTTTAATTTCTCATCATTAGTTACAGTAATACTTTAAAAATTCTTGTTGAATCCAGGGGACCATATGGGTGCTAATATCCCGGGGTGATATGTTATTTATAAAGCAAAATTTGTTTTACTGTCTTTAAATAAATTGTCTCTGTTCATCATAATAATATAGATGCAACAAAAAGCATGTTTGGATAAAAAACGTAATAAAAAATATGCTTCGGATTTGCTACAAAACCTAAATTAATTAATAAGATTCCCTTGACACATAATACTTTATTTTGCATAATCTTAATTTGTATGTGGACAATTTTACTTCTTATTGGTTTTTTTGAGACGGGTTCAATTGGGTTTTCGGGCGACCCATTAATTAACGGAGTTAGTATTGTAGCCGGTAAAAAAGAAGGATTTCGCACGCATCTTATATTTAGTTTCGGAAGCGGGGAGATCGGAGTTGATTCCAGCTATTATTATCATCAAGATCCGGCCCGAAATGTTGAGTATCATTTTTATCGTCCCTATTTTTGGATTAATTGGGGTATCCGAGGCGAATATCACTTTAAGAATTATAATTGGTATCAACCTTATATAGCTTTAGGGCTTGAAGGCAAACGAGATTTTAGCTGGGCTACAGAAAGTTTTTATTATGATTCAATGACGTTTATAAAACCGATTCAAACTAAGACGATATTTTTGGGGCCGGTGATGACTGCGGGGCTTACTTTTTATCCGATAAAAATGTTATCAGGCCTTGATGTTCCGTTTGCTAAGGTATTAGCTCTAAATATTGAGATGGTTGCTTTTTATCTTATAAAACGTCAATTTGACCCCGCTTTTAATTATCCCTTGGGAATCGTTTTTTATAATAGTAGAAGGTATAGCGGAATCGATATTGGTGCCGGTATTTATTACCATTGGTAAAGCCTCATAAAGCACATGAGTGTTGTTTTTATATGGCTTCTCACGTTGATTATTGCAAGTGTTAGTATCCCCTATTATATAAGGCAGTATAAAAAATCTGACTTAGCAATTGGAATATATGTGATTTATTTAGCACTTTCACAGATTATAGCTTCTAAAATCGCTAATTTTAATTTGATCATTTTTCAATTTACAGCACCTGCTGCGGTACTAATTTTCCCTTTTACTTTTCAAATTACCGATATTGTTAACGAAGCTTTTGGGCGCCATGAAGTTCATCGTATGATCGCAATTGCTTTTATTACACAGGTTTTAATGACGCTATTTTTGTATTTAGGAACGGCACTTCCTCGAGCACCATTCTGGCAAAGTGAAAAGGCTTGGCATGAGATTATTAATTTAGTGCCCCGGATTACCTTGGCTAGTTGGATTGCTTTTTTGGTATCAGAAAATCTTGATGCAATATTATACGCTCAGATTAGGAATCTTACAAAAGGCCGTTATCTTTGGATACGTAATATTTTTAGTGACATTCCAAGCTTAGCAGTTGATTCGATTATTTTTGTAAGCATCGCTTTTTACGGAATAATGCCAATATGGTCTTTGATTTTTGGCCAAATTGTCCTTAAATGGCTCATTGGAATATTGGATACCCCGTTTATGTATTTATCTCGAATGGTTCTTTATTATAAAACTGTTCCAGCTTCAGGACTAAACTTTATCGATAAATAAGGAAAATACTTGGGAATTAATTCTTGGGGTATTTTTTCATAATGTGAGAATTGCATTGAATAAGAGGCTCGGCCCTGAGACAAAGATCTAATAACTGTTGCGTATCCAAAGGTTTCAACTAAAGGAATTAATCCATATAGAATTTTATGGCCCTTTACCGATTCTAACTTGACTATTTTCCCCCGCCGAGCATTAAAATCAGCGATAATTGCTCCAACATATTGCTCAGGTGAGACAATTTCAATGTCCATAATTGGTTCAAGCAAAGTTGGTTCAGCTTTAAAAAACGCTTCGCGAAATGCTGTGATAGCAGCAACACGGAAAGCTAAGTCTGAAGAATCTACTTCATGCCACTCTCCGTCGACGATTTCCACCTCAATATTAGTAATCGGATAACCGGCTAACTGGCCAGTGTCAATGCACTCTTGAATGCCTTGCTTTATTGCGGGAATAAACTCTTTGGGAATTTTATCTTCTTTAATATTTTCAATAATAAAAATACCACTTCGAGCCGGCTGCAATTTTAAAGTGACAACGCCAAATTGTCCCCGACCTCCGGTTTGTTTAATAAATCGTCCTTCAGCAACAGCTTCTTTAGTAATGGTTTCTCGATAAGAGACTTGGGGTTTACCGGTATGGGTTCGAACTCCGTACTCCCGCCCAAGACGATCGACAATTATTTCTAAATGGAGTTCTCCCATACCACCAATAATTAATTCACCGGTTTCGGGATTGTTTTTAACAACAAATGTTGGATCCTCAATTTGCAAGGCGTTTAATGCGCTTAATAACTTGCTTTCTTCAGCGCGAGTAGCAGGTTCGACGGACATAAAAACCACAGGATCAGGAAATGTTATTGGTTCGAAAGCTATAGGGTGCAAAATATTGCTTAATGAATAACCAGTTTTAACGTTTTTTAGACCCACTACAGTGCCAATTTCGCCTGCCGAAAGGCTTTCAACTTCTTCTTTCTGATTAGCATGCATCAAATATAGCCTCATAATTCGGGTTTTTTCCATCGTGGGGACAACTAAAACTTGACTACCTTTTTCGATTTTTCCGGAATACACTCGAATATAAGATAAAAAGCCTTGATGGGGATCATTAGCAATTTTGAATATTAATGCGGCAAAAGGAGCTTTAGGATCATGGGGTCGGGTTTCCGGTAAGTTGGTTTTAGGATTGATTCCCTGAATTGGGGGTACTTCGCTGGGTGAAGGTAAAAAATCGACAACGGCGTCGATTAATTTTTGCACTCCTTTATTTTTATAAGCACTTCCGCATAGTGTGGGAACTAATTTTAATTCTAATGTTGCTTTACGAATTGCTTTAATTAAATCCTCGGGAACGATTTTTTCTCCAAGACAATATTTTTCTAAAATATTTTCGTCATAGTGGCTTAAAATATCAATCATCTTTTCTCGGTATTCTTGAGCCAATGCTTTTAGCTCGTCAGGGATTTCTGTTTCGTAATATTCAGTGCCAAGTGTTTCGTCTTTCCAAATTACAGCTTTTTCTTTGATTAAATCGATTACTCCTCTAAAATTATCTTCGGATCCTAAGGGTAATTGAATTGGCAGAGGCGGTATACTGAGTTTTTCCTCCATCATTTTAATAACTCTAAAGAAATCAGCTCCGACTCGATCTAGTTTATTAACAAAAGCAACTCTAGGTACTTTATACCGATCAGCCTGACGCCAAACCGTTTCTGATTGAGGTTCTACTCCACCAACACCACAAAAGATAATTATCACACCGTCTAAAACTTTTAATGAGCGCTCAACTTCAATAGTAAAGTCTACATGGCCCGGAGTGTCGATAATGTTAATTCGATACCCTCGCCAATAGCAAGTAGTCGCTGCTGCTGTAATCGTAATTCCTCGTTCGCGTTCTTGTTGCATCCAATCCATTGTAGTTGAACCTTCATCGACTTCGCCAATCCGATGGATTCGGCCGGTGTAATATAATATCCGTTCCGTAGTAGTGGTTTTACCAGCATCAATATGGGCTGCAAGGCCAATATTACGAATTTTCGATAAATCCATAATTTATATAATATCAACCAATAGATATTTAGTCAACCTTAAATTACCATTGACAAAAAATATTTTTTGAATTAACTTTAATGTATGATTTTTATTAACATTGCATTATTAATAATAATTATTGGGCTAGCTATTTATATTGTTATCCAAAGGTCCAAAAGTAATGTATTAAATGAGAATATTTCATTACTACAGCAGCGACTTGATAACTTACATGCTCAGAATACAGAAACTTTTTTTCGTCAACAAGAATTTTTAAGTAACCAACTTAATCAAATTACCAATCAAATTACTGAACAACTTAATTTCATAAATAAGCAATTGACTAATACCACAGGGCAGATTGGTATTCGATTAGATAAAGCAGCAACGGTTATTGCTGATGTGAGCAAAGGATTGGGGAGTTTGTCTGAGGCTTCAAGGCAAATTTTAGAGATCGGTAAAGACCTCTCAAAGCTTCAAGAGATTCTTAGGGCTCCTAAACAACGAGGACTTTTGGGCGAGTTTTTCTTAGAAGATCTTTTGCGACAGATTCTTCCGCACGAATATTACGAAGTTCAATATAAATTTAAAAATGGCAATAAAGTAGATGCGATAATAAAATTAGGCCCAAACCTCGTTCCTATAGATGCTAAATTTCCATTAGATGAGTTTGCTCGAATGTGCGAAACAGTATCTACCGAAGAGCGGCGAAAACACCGCAGAGAATTTTTAAGAACTGTAAAAAATCATATAGATGATATTGCTTTAAAATATATTCAACCCAACGAAGGGACTTACGATTTTGCTATGATGTATATTCCAGCGGAAAATGTATATTATGAAATAATTATCAAAGAAGATCCCGAGGAAGAAAGTATTCAGAAATACGCTTTGGCTAAAAAAGTAATACCGGTTTCGCCTAATAGTATTTATGCTTATCTGCAAGCAATAATACTCGGTTTACGAGGTTTAAGAATTGAGCAAAGCGCTCAAAAAATTTTAGCTGCGCTACAAAAGCTCACTAACGATTTTAACGAGTTTAAAGAGGAATTCCGAATTTTAGGAACTCATATAAGAAATGCTCAAACCAAATTCGGCGAAGCAGAGAAGAGTTTAATCAATTTTGAGCAAAAATTGATTAGCGTTGAAAATATTGAGCGCGAAAACATAATTAACAAGTTGGAAGATAAATAGCTTTAATTAACGAACTTAAGGATTTAAAGGCCTTTTTCTAAAGGATAAAGTTTTTCCATTAGAAAAAGCTTTTATTTCCAGAAAGGAGCAAAATGAAACATTTAAAAGCAATTATTTTGTGCTCACTAAACGTACTTTTAGCGATAAATTTAAATGAAAGTTTTTCAAGCAGAAGATTTCCGCCTCTTGGCTGGTGTGTTATAAACAATGATGGCGGGGCTCAAACTTGGGGGCGAGATAGTACTAACTATCGGAGTGCACCGGGTGCAACATCTTCACGATATGAATCTTTCACATTACGGAATAATGATTGGTTAATTACACCGAAATTGTATTGTTATGAGAACACACCTGATACTTTAAAATTTTGGTATAAAAAAACCGGTGGTGGAAATTCTGAAAGTTTAGAGGTTTGGCTATCAATTACAAGTAACGATACTGATAATTTTACAATATTACTCTGGGGAAAGAAATTTTCAAATATCAGTTATCAACAAAATAAAATTCCTTTAGACAATTTTGATGGCGAAGACGTTTATATAGCATTTGTAAATAAGGGCTTATATGGTTCTAGATTGTGCATCGATGACATCTCCGGGCCTGAAATGATTGAGATCAAAGATGTTGCGATTGAATCCATAATTACCCCAATTTTATATATAATGAGACCTGTAGGCGGAGGCTTTATTCCCAGGGCGATAGTTAAAAATTACAGTAACGTTACTCAATACAATTTTCCTGTAGCATGTTCAATCTTTCAAGGTCATTCAGTGATATATTCAAGTGATAAAATTGTTGATAGTTTGAAAGTTGATAGTTCAATGGTGGTTAATTTTGAGTTGTTTGTACCTAGTAGCCCAGGACGATGTTCAATTAAAATATCTTCTGGGTTAATTGGCGATAGTAATCCAACAAATGATTCCAAAGTCCAAATTACAGTGCTTATTAGTGGCCGATATACTGGTGGGCCAGATGATGGTCATTATTATTGGATTGATTCCGATACAACAGGAGGTCCAATTTATAATTGGTACGACATTTCACTTGACGGAAGCGCGCTTCCCGTTGGTGATGCAATGATAGCCGGTCCGATTCCCATCGGATTTCCATTTAATTTTTATGGAGAATCCCAAGAAGAATTTTGGTATTCTACAAACGGATTTATTACTTTTGACGAAATTTCCTTATCGTACAATACTAATAACCCAATCCCCAATGAAAATTTTCCTAATGGTATTCTGGCACCATTTTGGGATAACTTGTACACTTATGATGCTCGGTATAAACGATTAGGTGTGTTTCCTAATCGTTATTTAATTGTTCAATGGAAAGCTCAGACTTACCGTCAAGGTCTTTTTCGTGATACTGTCATTTTTCAACTAATTTTACATGAAAACGGCGATATAATTTATCAATATAACTATACCTCTAATCAACCGATAGCTAAAGGCGAATCAGTAACTGTAGGGATTGAAAGTCCGTTGGGCAATGTAGGATTATCATATTTATACAACGGCACCCCTCAAGGGAACTTACTGTCATCAGGGCGGGCCATTCGGTTTTATCGTGACTGTCACGATGTCAGTTTGGATAGTATTTTAATTTCAGAGGTTGCCGTTAACGAAACAATTCTACCAACAGTGTTGGTAAGGAATCGAGGAACTTACGAAGAAAGTTTTAAAGTCAAGTTTGGAATTTATGACAACCAAAATATGATTTACGAAGATAGTGCTGATGTTTATGCATTATTACCCACAGGGATTCAAAATGTAAGCTTTAGACCTTGGGTTTGTAGTCAAATAAGCACATATACACAAAAAAGCTGGATAATTTTACCATCAGATATAAATCATCAAAATGACACCTGTTGTCAAATTCTTGATGTGACATTTTCTGCACCGGTACTTTTGCACCCACGAAATGGAACTGTTACTAACAATAATAATATCTTTTTTGACTGGACTAGTGTTAATAATTGTTCGAGATATAACTTTGTCGTTAATAATTTAGATACTGTTGTGAGCTTTTCGCAATTAGGTCCGCTAACATTAAACGAAGGTAGTTACAACTGGCGGGTACGAGCCGGAAATCAAGTCAAGTGGGGAAAATGGAGTCCTTCTTATTCTTTTTATATTGATCGAACCCCGCCTCAGATCCCGATACTTGTTACTCCACTTGACAATTGTACATTAAATACTTCCCGTCCGGTTTTTATTTGGCGAAGCCAGAATGAACCTTTAAATTATGAGCTCTTAATTTATAATTTAACCGATACAATTGTAGCTCAGATATCTAATGATACTTTTTATAGTCTTAATCAAGGACTTACAAACGGCAGGTATTTCTGGAAATTAAGAGCCCAAGATTTAGCGGGCAACTGGTCAGCTTATTCTTCAACTTTTACGTTTTATATCAAGGTAATCTACTGGCATCAAAATGCCAATATTTTGGCTTTGCCGAGTAATAAACCGGTAGGAGATGGTGGTGCTATAACAGCAGTTGGAAACAAAATTTATGCACTTAAGGGGAATAATACTAGAGATTTTTATGTATATGATATTAGCGTTGGAAATTGGGATATCCTTCCCGAAGTACCGTATTCCAATGAAGGGGTAAAAAAGAATGTAAAAGTTGGTGGAGCAATTGTATCTGGTGAGAATAAAATATATCTCATTAAAGGAAATGCAACAAAAGAATTTTGGGCGTTTGATTTAGCAACTGATTCCTGGAACAATAAATTGCCGATCCCTTCTTTTAGGAATTTGCGCGCCGGTTCTGCGCTTACTTATTACGATGGAGTTGTTTATGTTCTTGTAGGGAGTGATAATAGATTCGAATTCTACAAGTATCAAATAAATGAAGACCGTTGGGAATCATTAGCAAGAGCTCCGTCCGGGCCGAACAATCAACTGTTTCGCAGTGGTTCTTGTATATGTTACGGTGGAGCAGGAAAAATCTATGCTCTCAAAGGGAGCAAAGGAAATGAATTTTATGTTTATGATATCTTAACCAACGAATGGATGGGAAGAAAAAATTTACCGTTGGTTCATCCTCAGATCCGAAAAGCTAAATACGTACGTGCTGGAGGTGCAATTACTTATGACGGGAACAACTTTATTTATGCAATTAAAGGAGGACGATCAAACGAGTTTTGGCGTTATGATATCCTTAATGACTCCTGGTATCCGCTAGAAACAATCCCACGTCTTAATAAAACAAAAAGCTATCTTGGCGGTGGTGCAAGCATGACATTTGCTCAAGGTAAAATCTGGCTTCTTAAAGGCAATAAAACCTTAGAATTCTGGAGATATGAAGGGGGTGAGGATAAATCTAATTTCGGGTTAAATGTTGACGAACCGGATATCTTTTTGCCAGTTAGGTGGTGCAGTAAAATTATTCAAACCGAGAAGGTTACTCTTTATGGGAAAAGCAACTCAGCTTTGAGGCGATTAAAGATTTACAATGTTAATGGTCAACTTATTAAAGAAATCAATGCGGAGAGCAGAGAAAATGCCAATTTCAGCCTACCCAAAGGAGTTTATTTTATAGTAGCTGAATAATTAAAGAACAGTGCTAAATTTATAGTAAAGTTTGAAAAGCTTTCATCATCGATGTTAATAACCGTGGGTAATTGAAAATTTAGTCCCAGGTGAACTTCGGGTAGGTGAAAGTTTAGGCAAATGGTCAGATATACAATTTAAAAGATGCTTTGCTACAAAATTCAATATAGGATGTTTAACATTGTTGTGTTTTCTTTTATGACGATGAGCAAATCTTTTGTGATCTCATGTAAATTATCCTCCGGATTATATAGTTACTGTATATTCACTGTATATTCCGGGATATATTTTAACTTGTCAATTGAACTTATATCTGCGAGATGTTTGAGTTGTTGAACAGTTTTAAATATTAATATAAAAATCTTGACAAAGGCCTAAAAGATTATATAATTTACATATGGCGCATAAAAAGGGAGCAAGTTCGTCACGAAATGGCCGAGATAGTCCAGGCCAAAGGCTGGGGATAAAAGTCTTTGAAGGTCAAATAGTAAAACCAGGCAATATTATCGTGCGGCAACGCGGGACAAAGATTTATCCGGGCATAAATGTTGGTCGAGGTAAAGACGATACCTTATTTGCACTCTGTGCCGGCATTGTAAAATTTGAACGAATTTCTCGGGAAAAGAAAAAAGTTTCAGTCTATCCTCTAAATTAATTTAGAGCCTACCGGTTAACAGCAAAAAAAGTACCGCTCGTTGTACATGAAGACGGTTTTCTGCTTGATCTAATACAATCGAGTGTGGTCCATCTAAAACTTCATCGGTAATCTCTTCACCACGATGTGCTGGTAGGCAATGCATAATATAGTAATTATGTGGTGCGTATGATAAAAGTTCTTTGTTTACTTGAAACGGTCGGAAAATTTGCCGTCGGATATCAACCTCAGCTTCTTGCCCCATTGAAATCCAAGTATCAGTGTATATAAATTCACTGTCTTTTACTGCTTCTTTGGGATCATTAGTGATTATTAATTTAGCATTATTTCTAATTGCGTATTCTTGAGCTTTTGTAAGAATACTTGGGTTAGGTTCATATCCTTTGGGCGTGGCAATTTTCATCGTCATTCCTAAAAGAGCTGCTCCAAGCATTAGAGAATGGCAAACATTATTACCGTCACCAACCCAAGCTAATTTAGTTCCTTCTAATTTTCCACGTTTTTCGTAAATAGTAAGAAAATCAGCCAAGGCTTGGCAGGGATGTTCTAAATCTGATAAGGCGTTAATTACGGATATTGTGCTGTATTGAGCAAGTTCGAGTAAGGTCTTATGGGCATAGGTTCGGGCAATAATACCGTTAACCCAGCGACTTAAGTTACGAGCAATGTCAGAGATTGCTTCACGTTTTCCTAGTCCAATATCTGATTGAGTAAGATAAATCGGAACACCTCCCAATTGAGTAATTGCTAATTCAAAAGTTACTCGGGTTCGCAAAGACGGTTTTTCAAAAATCAAAGCGCAGGATTTACCTAAAAGATAGTT
>JANXBB010000077.1 GCA_025061975.1 Caldifarciminota bacterium
CTTTAGGTGTTCGGGTTGAATGTGATTTACGCAATGAAAAGATTAATTACAAAATTGGCGAGGCAGAACGCGAGAAGGTGCCTTATATGCTGATCGTGGGAAAGCGCGAGAAAGAACTAAAAAAGGTCGCATTACGGAAAAGAGCGCATGGTGATTTAGGAATCTGGGAGCTTAAATCAGTAATTGAACAGATTCAAGATGATATAAACAACCGGAGGTAGCACTATCCGTAATAAGCCGCGCGCCAACGAACAAATAAGAGCTCCGTTTGTCCGACTTATTGGACCGGATAAAAAAGTAATTGGAATTATGCCGACAAAAGAAGCACTAAAAATTGCTCGCAGTCAAGGACTAGATTTAGTAGAGATTGCACCTAATGCTGAACCTCCGGTATGTGGTATTGTTGATTTAGGTAAATATTTATACGAACTAAAAATTAAAGAAAAACAAGCTAAGAAAAAACAACATACTTCAACAGTTCGGGAAATTAGATTTTCAATGAACATTTCTGA
Organism: Caldifarciminota bacterium; assembly: GCA_025061975.1. GTDB lineage: Bacteria > Hydrothermota > Tepidihabitantia > Tepidihabitantales > CAIPLT01 > JANXBB01. The sequence continues at coordinate 513 of JANXBB010000077.1, forward strand.
AAACGACTATCAGGTAAAACTAAATAAAATTAAAGAGTTTCTTTTAAAACACGATCGGGTTCGAGTAAGTTTACCAATGCGGGGCCGGGAAGTTCTTCATAAAAGTCTTGGGCTTGATGTAATAAACCGGATAATTGAAGATTTAAAAGATATTGCTGCTCCGGAAAATCCGCCCAAAATTATTGGTGAAGGAAAACAAGTTATCCAGGTAGTTTTAGTGCCCCGATAAAAATTTAGAAAGGAGAATAATTATGAAAGCGAAAACGTTAAGCGCCTTAAAAAAACGGATCAAAATTACGGCGCAGGGAAAGCTTTTAAGACGCACAAGCGGGAAGAGTCATCTTTTGAGCTCAAAAAGTAAAAAACGCAAAAGACGATTATCAAAGCCCCAGGTAGTTTCAAAAAGTTTTGAGAAAAATTTTCGCCGGTTATTGCCGGGGACATAAAATAACATTAAGAAAAGGAGCTAACTATGCCCAGAGTTACTACTGGTCCACAAACAAGAAAACGCCGTAAAAAATGGCTAAAACGTGCTAAAGGTTATTGGGGTAAAAAATCAAAACTTTACAAAACAGCACGACTTCAGGTAATGAAAGCCTGGCAGTCAGCATATCGGGAACGCAAGCGTAAGAAACGGGTATTTCGGAGTCTGTGGATTATTCGGATCAATGCGGCATTGCGGCCTTATGGAATAAGCTATAATAAATTTATCCACGGACTAAAATTACGCAATATTGAGATTAACCGAAAAGCACTATCCGAGTTAGCAGTTCGTAATCCAGAAGAGTTTAAGTCGTTAGTGGAGCTTGTAAAGCAAGAAGCGTTAGAGAAAGTTTAATGGACATTATAAAAACTTATCAAGAATTCGCTCAAGAGCTCGAGAGGGTTCAATCATTATCCGAACTGGAAAATTTGCGCATTAAATATTTAGGCCGTAAAGGGCTTATTAATTCTTTTATTAAAGAAATTGCAACCCTGCCGATAGAAGAAAAGAAAGTAAAAGGCAAAGAGGTAAATGATCTAAAAAATAAAATTACTGAAGAACTTGAGAATAAAAAAGAAAAACTTCTTAAAGAAAGTCAACTTAAAGAGACCGGCAAGCGGTATGATTTACTTCTACCGGGCCGAAAATTATGGTTAGGCTATAGGCATCCAATTACCAAGGTGCTCGGTGAAATTGTAGAAATTTTAGTTGCGATGGGATTTGAAGAAAAACTCGGGCCGGAGATTGAAACGGAATGGCATAACTACGAAGCGCTTAATTTTCCTGAGGATCATCCGGCGCGTGATCAAATAGCTTGTTTTTATCTTTCTGATAAATATCTATTGCGCAGTCACACATCACCGATTCAAATCCGCGTTATGGAAAAAGAAAAACCTCCGATAAGAATTATCGCTCCAGGACGGGTCTTTCGGCCTGACCCATTTGATGCTTCACATTCTCCGGTCTTCTATCAAGTTGAAGGGCTTTATATTGATGAAAATGTAAATTTCTGTGAACTTAAAGGAACCTTAGAGCAGTTTTGTTATCGGATGTTTGGCAATGATGTGAAAGTTAGATTTACCCCTTCTTATTTTCCGTTTACCGAACCTAGTGCCGAAATCGCTATCTCCTGCGTGATATGCGAAAGTAAAGGTTGCAAGACTTGTAAAAACACTGGCTGGCTTGAAATCCTTGGTGCTGGAATGGTGCACCCTAAAGTTTTAGAAAATGTTGGATATGATTCCACCAAATACTCCGGTTTTGCATTTGGTTTAGGAGTAGAACGAATTGCCATGGTGAAGTATCGGATCGACGATATCCGACTCTTTTACGAAAACGATATAAGATTTTTAAGTCAATTTTAACATAAAAATCCCCCTTACAATTTTTAGCTAATAAATAAAAATAAATCGGGGCGACTGGATTTGAACCAGCGACCCCCAGCACCCCAAGCTGGTGCGCTAACCAACTGCGCCACGCCCCGACTAACATTAATAATAAAAATTTTATTAGATTATGTCAATATCTTTTTAACTCTTCTTATAAAACTTAAAGCTTTCCCAAAAATTATCTTTGCGAAAACAACCCCAAAATCAAAATCATTTATTTAATCACACCACACCATTTTTACCCTAATCCGTTAGAAAAATCGCTCCCCAAAATATTACTTTAAAGTAATATTTTTTTAAAGCGATTTTTTAATCTAAGTCTTTGAGATTCATTATGCTATTTAGAATTTGCTTAAAGGAGGGGGTACTGTTCCCCCAGCGGCCCCCTGAGTAGATTAGGAAGCAAATTAGGGGGTTGTTTTGAGTGCTACTTAGAGAAGAGATCTCAGAGTTGTTTAGGGGGTTGCTTAGGGAGCGGCTCAGGGGGCAGTTGAGGGAGTTGTTTGGGGAGCGGTTTAGGGAGCAG
>JANXBB010000144.1 GCA_025061975.1 Caldifarciminota bacterium
AAGCTTACTCCCAGAATGCGCACTACCAGGACCAGATGTCGGCACACCCCAAGCCCATCCTCCACTTGTCGGCATCGGCTCAAAATTACCATTCCACACCTCAAAATCCTCTAAATAAATCTCCACCGGTAAACTAAAACTAAACGTGTCAGTTCGATAACCGTAATTTACTGCAACTCTAAATTGTGCCATTGTTCCCGGAGTTATTGTTGTATCAGAACAGGCTACAAAAGGATCTGTGCTATTACTTATTGTTGTTTGAGGAGTTATGCTACCGTAATTACTCTGATTATCAAGAATTGTAATACCCGGAGTAGATGTTAATAAAGTAGCTGTAACATTTTCAGCTGTTGCGCCACCAACATTCTTTAATGTCACTATGATATTAACTGTTTCACCACGGTTGAAAATATTGTTGTTATTGCCACCACTAACCCCAGCTGTAATGTAATTAATTATTGGTGCATACACTCGAAGTGACTTATAAGAAATAAATGTGCTATCATTGACATCTTTGAAACGTATAGTCAAATTAATTTGATAATTATTTGGAGCACGACGTGATATACGGAATTGATAAGGAGGATTTGAATACACTGAATCGTCTTGAGCAATTGTTCCAAACCAACTCGAATCGCGAACTAATGTTACAAATGTATCATTACAAAGTATTTTTCCCCGAATACCAGTGGCTGTTCCTACACCAATATTCTTAGCCCAAACTCCATAATTAATTAATTCACCCGGATTAGCCTGACCATTAGCATTAGAATCATTGAGCACTGTAGTTGAAGCAATTACATAAGGATAACTTGAAGCTACAACAGGAATTGTTGCTTGATAACGATAATAATTAAATTTTGTAACTGTAATTGTAACATTTGTTCCCGGTACTTGAGGAGTAATTGGAATTACTACTGGATTACCGGTTCCCATAGCCTCACCAATAATTTGGCCATTTACAGTCAAAGCAATTATTGAACTGTCATTAGCGGTAACTGTAAATGAAGTTGCTCCAGCAAGAATAGTTGGCATATGAACTACAGTTAGATTTTGAGGTCTTTCTGAATATAAAGGCATAAAAACATCACCATGATGATGGAAAAGATAATAAGTTACTTGTTTATCACCGGTATTGTAGGGCCAACTTGATGAATATAAAAAGTATTTTCCATAACACATTGCAGCACAAGGATATAGTGCGGAAGCGGGAGTTGTTCCTGAAGATGGATAATCAGGCATAAACTGTTGCCACATATAATCGTACATGCCCCATGCATAACAGTCGTTAACAAATGAATATGATACTTGACTTGCGGCATTGATTCCTAAAGCTCCGGCAGCTTGATTATTGTAGGTATGGCGATGGAATTTTTCTGCAAACACTTCTGACGAATAATCAAAGCGGCCGGTTAGACAATTATGTGAGTTAACGAATATCAATTTACCAACATTAGTAAGACTGTTGATATTACTATTACTAAATTGGGGTTCGCCCCAACCGGTTTCCGAACCATGATCACGGTGTTGAAGAATAAATCCTCCGGAATTGATTGCATTGATTATTCCTTGGGTTGAACCATTGTTCCACCACGATGAATTGTAGGGATTAGTAGTTGAAGGAAGCCATCCGAGATTATAAAAATAATTTACAACTACAGAAGTGTTCTGCGCTGTTGACCACGCACCACCAACAGTCGGAGTCCCCGAATAAATATTATACTGCCGTGCCGGATCTTTTCCTAAACCGTTGATGAAGAAACCCCGGATAACTTCAGCACAGAGTTGGAACCAACGTTCAGTTTGCCATCCGCAACATACTAGAGGATGATTATAAAAAGCGGTATCACTTGGCGGTGTCCGTTCATAATCTAAAAATTTTCGTACCATAGTTCGAAGTTGTGTCTCGTTTTGAGCACAGATTCGTCCATGGAACATATCAGGTAAGTGGTCATTATTCATATCAGCATACCAGTTATCGGAGACATAAGTTCCGGAGTAAGGATGATTTTGACGATAAGAGGTAATTCCGTAATTTTTTCCGGAATTTTCATAGTCTGAAAGTAGTAAAAATCCCACAGGCCGTGGATTCCAAGTATTATAAGCATTTCGTAAGAAATTTTTAATTGCGGTTGTGGTATTGCCCCCGACTTGAGTTATTGTATAAACATTAGTTGAAATTCCTTGAAGTTGCCGCCAAAGTCTAATAGTTTCAGCCCATGCGATAAATATTGGATTATCAGGGACAATTATAATATACTCATAACCGTCTTGAGCGTTAATTCGTTCCGGGGCAAAAAAATCAATCTGCGGTAAAACATTATAATTAAGAAGTTGTCCTTGAAGAATCGGTTCCCAATAAATATTACGTAACTCATCAACTCCAAATCGACCATTACCTCCGATAAAATCAATCCGAACCCGAAGATCTTTATAGACAATCAACTCTTTTGTTACCGGGTTATATTGAAAAGGGGTAATTCCTAAAACAACACAATCAACCCCCCGAATCTGTAAAGGTTCAGACAATTTTACCGGTGAATCCGGATAATAGGCGTTTTTGCCGTAAATCTCCATATTCTTTTTATATTGAAGTGGCGAATCGTCAGTCTCTACCGGAAGTTTTGGAGCTGGTGCAACATCAACGTTGTGATACACTTCGGTACGGTAATCAATGATACTAACTTGAGCTTTAGCACCTTGAGGAATTGCAATAAATCGACCGGTTCCGGCAAGATTTGGTGCCCC
>JANXBB010000146.1 GCA_025061975.1 Caldifarciminota bacterium
AAATTCTCGTGTTCCATTTTCTACTCCAAACCTGCTTTTACCATATTTTCAATTTGACGATCGGTAAAATTCTTCTGTTGAGCTGCACCGGTTGGACATGCTGCAGAACAAGCTCCGCAGCCTTCACATAAAACTTCAATAACTTTAGCCTTTTTTTTCTTATCATCTTTGATTACAATCTCGCGTGCTTTGTATGGACAGACATCAACACATATTGCACATCCCGAACACAACTCTTCAACAACTCCAGCAATTGTTGGAGTATGTTCTAAAGTTTCACGAGTAAAAAGACTAATTACTTTACTGGCGGCGCCGGAAGCTTGGGCAACAGCCTCCGGAATATCTTTAGGTCCTTGGCAAGCACCGGCTAAATAAAATCCGGCACTTAAAGTTTCCACAGGCCGTAATTTCGGATGAGCTTCAGTAAACCAGCCGTACTCATCTTGAGCAACTTTAATAATCTGAGCCCACTCTTTACTTACTGCAGGTCTCATTGCAGTTGCTAATACTACTAAATCAGCTTCTACTTCAACTTTCTTCCCAGTCAAGGTATCAACACCCCAGACAATAACTTTTTTCCCTTGTTCAAAAATCTTAGACACCTTACCCCGGATATAAAGGACGCCTTCATCAGTTGCTCGTTTATAGAACTCTTCAAAACCCTTACCCCCGGTTCTCACATCAATATAGAAAACAATCGCTTCACCGTCATGAACTCGATGTTTATAAAGAATTGCCTGTTTTGCTGTATACATACAACAAATCTTGGAGCAATAAGCCATAGCATTTTCCGGATCGCGCGAACCAGCGCATTGAACAAAAACCACCGTCCGGGGAATTTCACCATCAGAGGGGCGTCTGACTTCACCCATATAAGGTCCTGATGCTGAAAGTAAGCGCTCAAATTGTAATCCATCAATAACGTTTTGATATTGGCCGTAACCATAAGATCCTAAAATTTTCCTGTCGATTAGTTCATAACCGGTAGCTAAAACAATTGCGCCAACTTCTAATGTCTCATACTGATCTTGATCATCAAATTTTACCGCTCCAAATGGACAGTGTTTCTCGCAAAGACGACAAGCTCCTTTGGTGAAATATAGACAGTTCTCTTTGTCAATTACAACCCGATTCGGCACTGCTTGAGGAAACATTTTGTAAATCACTTTTCTAGTTGAAAGCCCACAATTAAACTCGTCAGAAACTTTTTTCGGACATTTACTCACACAAATATCGCAGCCCGTGCAACGTTCCCAATCAACAAACTTTGCTTTCTTGCGCACTTTAACCTTAAAATTTCCTACATAACCTGATACTTCTTCTACCTCAGCGTAAGTAAGCAGATTAATTAAAGGATGTTGTTTTACTTCAACCATTTTCGGCGTCAAAATACATTGACTACAGTCAAGTGTAGGAAAAGTCTCAGAAAGTTGCGACATGTGTCCACCAATTGAGGGGTTTTTATCTAGTAAAATTACCGGATACCCAGCATTAGCAATATCAAGTGCAGCCTGAATTCCGGCAACCCCTCCTCCAATAACTAATGCGCGGCGATTAACACTCACCTTAATAGGAACTAACGGCTCATTATCGGCAACTTTAGCAATGATTGTTTTAATAATCTTAACCGCTTTTTGGGTAGCTTTTTTGCGATCCTCAGTAACCCAACTACATTGCTCGCGAATATTAGCAATTTCACAATTATACGGATTAATTCCTGCTTCACTTACTGCTTTTCTAAATGTATTTTCATGTAATGTTGGTGAACAACAAGCAACAACTACTTTTTCTAAATTATACTTTTTTATGGTCTCTTTAATTAAATTTTGACCCGGATCCGAACAACAATATTGATGGTCTAAAACAACCGCAACATCAGTTTCTTCAGAAATTCTGCGGACTACTTCTTTAACATCCACGGTGCCCGCAATATTTATTCCACAGTGGCAAACAAAAACTCCAATTGGTTTTTTAGTCTCACTCATGATAATAGTCCTTTCTCTTTTAAAAGGGGTTTCGGGTCAATATAATGATATTCAAAATTCAGCAGCTCTGAAGAAACTCCCAAAGCTAATGCTAAAAGTTGCGTAAAATAAAATACCGGAATCTTATATTCTTTACTCATAACTTTCTGTTGACTATCAAGACTATATTGACATAATGGACAAGTAGTGGCAATGCATTCAGCACCGGAGCTTACAATGTTTTCTAAAATTGTTTGAGCACACCGTTTTGCAACATCGGGTTGATTAACTAAAATATAACCTCCGCAACATTCGGTTTTAAAAGCATGTTCACAAGGATTCGCCCCGATCGCTAAAAACATCTTCTCCATAATTGTTGGATTGTCTGGGTCATCAAACTCTAATTCTTCAGCAGGTCTTACCATAAGGCATCCGTAATACGATGCTACTTTTAACCCGTTAAGGCTTTTTTGCACCTTAGTTTTTAGGTTATCAAAACCTACCGCATCGCGTAGCATTTCTAAATAATGAATTGTCTCAGTAGAACCATCATATGATTCCTCTAAATAATTAAGTAACCGCTTGCGATATTGGTAGTTCTCCGGTAAAAACAGATTTCGATTAGCGCGTTTTAGCACATTATAACAAGCAGCACACAGGGTAACAAGTTTTTTGGAAATCTTCTGCGCTTCAATTAAGTTTCTTATCGGTGCTACTTGATTTGCAATATCATCACTCACTGGTGAATAAATCGCACCACAACAATTCCAGCTTTCAAGTTCCTTAAGTTCAATTCCCAATATCTCAGCACTTTTTCGAGCAGCAATGTCAAGATTTTTGCCCTTAGTATATAATGTACATCCGGGATAATAAGCAAAAGTAATCATGTGGTAAGTTTCCTAAATGCAGCAATAAATGCTTGTTGTGGAGCTTGGTTTATAAACTCTTTATCAATTTTTTCTAACTCGAGCTGGTAAGTATTGTTTCGGAGATTTATAGCGCGTAAGGCGTCAGCGATCTTTCCATAATCCACTCCACGAGGACAACGCTCACCACATACATTACACGAAGCACAAAGCCAAATGCCTAAAGAGTTTAAAACTTCATTTACATATCCTAACTGCAAAAGCCGAATCGCTTGATTGGGCACCGGCTCCATCGCAAATGCTACCGGACAACCTGCAGTACATTCGCCACACTGATAGCAATCCATAATTCTTTGCCCAGATAAAACTTCAATCTCTTTTAATAGTTCTTCATTTGACTTTAAGTTCGGTAACATAAGACGATAATATAATTAAAAATACTCAATCTGTCAATAATCAAAACTGCATTTACCCAAAATTTTCTTAGCACACAAAAACCCATCAAAAAATTACTCTTTAAGACCGGCCCGAGCATAAGATTGAATTATCTGCTTCTGAGCAAAGAAGAAAAGCACAATTAACGGAAGTACCGCTAAAGTTGATGCTGCCATAAGAAGAGGATAATTGGTCGAATATTCACGAGAAAAATATGCCAGTCCTACTTGAAGTGGTCTAATCGATTCCGAATGGGTAACAATCAAGGGCCAGAAAAATGAGTTCCAGCTTGCAATGATATCAAAAATTGCAATAGTTACAAGCACCGGTTTTGAAAGAGGTACCACAATCTGCCATAAAGTTCTAAATGCTCCACAGCCGTCAATCTGAGCCGCATCAAACAGATCCTGAGGCAATGTTTTAATGTGTTGGCGTAAAAGGAATATTGAAAAGATATTAACCATCCAGGGAACAATTAATGCCAAATAGGTATCAATCCAACCTAATTTATAAAGAATCATATAAGATGGAACAAGATAAACCGGCAAAGGAATCATCATTAAAGCTAAGAAAACCATAAATATTACTTCACGGCCCCAAAAACGAAATCGCGCAAATGCATAAGCAGCAAGAAGGCTTGTAAAAATTACCCCGGCAAGTACTGAGACTGCAATAAAAACTGTATTAAGAAAATACCGATGAAACGGAATCTCGCGAAAAATTTCAATGAAATTAGAAAACTGCCACTTCTCGGGAATGAAAGTCGGGGGAAATCGTAACGACTCAACCGGAGTTTTAAACGCGGTGATAAGCATCCAATAGAACGGTAAAAACATTCCCACACCTAAAAAAATT
>JANXBB010000190.1 GCA_025061975.1 Caldifarciminota bacterium
TATTTTTGAAGGACTAATTATTAAAGAAGATTAACCCGAAAAGTTTTTAACTTTATCTTTCCCATACCTTAAAGTCACAAAAGTAAATTTTTTCTACCCCCACATCCCCTAAGCTGCTCCCTAAACCGCTCCCCAAACAACTTCCTCAACTGCCACCTGAGCCGCTCCCTAAGCAACCCCCTAAACAACTCTGAGATCTCTTCTCTAAGTAGCACTCAAAACAACCCCCTAATTTGCTTCCTAATCTGCTCTCTTAACTACTCTTATAACTGCTCTCTAAGCGACAAAGATAACAGCTTCCTAATCTACTCAGGGGGCCGCTGGGGGAACAGTACCCCCTCCATTAAGCAAATTCTAAATAGCATAATGAATCTCAAAGACTTAGATTAAAAAATCGCTTTAAAAAAATATTACTTTAAAGTAATATTTTTTGAGACTTTATAAATAAAAAGTTTAAATTTTTGTAAAATGAAATTTTCCTCTTGACAAGTGATCAATTTTTACTTATAATATAAGTATGAACAATAGTAATAATTTAATAAATAAAAATATAAAAAACTTACCAAATTGGCTTAAGAGTAGGTACGATGTGTTGTTAGGTGAATTTGGCGATCAAAAGTTTACGTTTTTGCAGGCGGTTGAGGTATTGAAAGCGCAATTAAAAGAGAATGAGGGAAATGTTAATGTTGTTTTATCGGAATTACGGAAGGCAAATTTAGTTGAGGTTTTTCAGGATCCTTCCGATGCTCGCAAAAGTATTTATAAGTTAATACCGGTTAAACAAGCTTTGCTTGAGCCGTTTTTAAATAAATCTGTCCTTAGTCGTGATGAATTAAATGCAATGTTAAAGCGGGCTGCGGATTTGATTCGAACAAGAGTTGATTACACATTTATTTTAGTGCTTTTATTCTATAAACGGATATGTGATAAATGGAAAAGCGAATTCGAGCACGAATACAAAAGTGCTCTTGAAGACGGCTTTACTGAAAAAGAGGCCTATGAGGAAGCTAAGAATAAAGTCTATCACGATTTTGATATTCCTGAAGAATTTCTTTGGGATAATCTTCGAAAAGAACCGGCACGGCTTAGTGAAAACTTTTCCCAGGCTATGAAGGCATTAGCAGAACGTAACCCGGAGCTTAAAGATATTTTTGAAAATATTGATTTTACGCAGTTTACAAATAACCGGGAAAATTCAGACATTTTAAGACAATTAGTTGAGGTTTTTAGTGCTCGATCCTTATCTGATGTTGCCTCGGATATCCTAGGTGATGCTTATGAATGGATTTTAAGTTATTTTGCACCACAGAAAGCAAAAGAAGGTGAAGTTTACACTCCGCGTGAAGTAATTAGACTTTTAGTAGAAATTCTTGATCCGCAACCCGGGCAAAGTGTATATGATCCAGCTGCTGGTTCAGGAGGTATGCTTATCGGTGCTTATCAGTATTTAGCGGCGCATAAAGGTATAGCAGAGGCCGATAAACTGTTTCTTTACGGTCAAGAAGTAAATCCCAAAACTTTAACCTTATGCAAAATGAATCTTTACATCCACGATATAAAAAATGCGCAACTGGTTCAAGGTGATACGCTCCTTTACCCTAAATTTAAACAAAACGAAAAATTACAAGAATTTGACATTTGTATTGCAAATCCTCCTTGGAATCAAAAAGGTTATAATGCTGAAATCTTAAAAAAAGGCGAGTATTGGA
>JANXBB010000215.1 GCA_025061975.1 Caldifarciminota bacterium
GAACAGGCTAAAAGGGAACTTAAAGAAAAAAGCGTACCCTTTGATGAAAATATTGAAGTAGGAATAATGGTCGAGACCCCTTCTTGTGCTCTTTTGGCTGAACGTTTCGCCGTAGAATGTAATTTTTTCTCCATTGGTTCAAACGATCTCACCCAATATACTTTAGCCGTAGATCGCGATAACATGCGTGTGGCTTCGCTTTATAATAATCTACATCCTGCAGTTTTAAATCTTATTAAAAACACAATCAATGCCGGACATCAACATGGCATATGGGTTGGTTTATGCGGCGAGTTTGCATCTGATCCCTACGGCATTATTATTCTTGTAGGTATGCAAATTGACGAACTATCAATGATCCCTTCGGTTATTCCATTGGCTAAAAAAATAATTCGCGGTATTGATTATGAATTTGCACAAGAACTCAGTAACGAAATTTTAAAAATGTCAACTGCTGAAGAAGTTACAAATTACATTAATCACCGGCTAACACATACATATCCGGAGTTAATGAAGTTTCTAACGGAACTCGAAGCACAAAACTATTCAAGGAACAATAATAAATTTTAAAAACCGTCATATGCGTAATATCATCTATAATTTACCCGAACAGATAAAGGATGCATGGAAAATTAATGTGCATGTAAAAAAACAACGGCGGAATTATGAAAATATTGTAATTTCCGGAATGGGCGGATCAGGAATCGGTGGTGACATTCTAAAGGCTCTAACTTTACAGACTCTAAAAGTTCCATTGGTAACTGTAAAAGACTATCAAATACCGGGTTTTGTTAACAGAAACACTTTGTTTATTGCTGTAAGTTACTCCGGAAATACCGAAGAAACAATAAGTACTGTTTACGAAGCTAAAAATCGCAATGCTCATATTGTAGCAATAACTAGTGGAGGTTCTTTATGGGAACTATGTAAAAAATACCAAATCGATTGTATCGATATTCCGTCAGGAATATCTTCGCGGTGTGCTATCGGCTATCTTTTTTTTCCACAATTAAAAATTCTCTCGTCACTAAATTTCGTAAAAGATATGCAAAAAGATGTTTCTGAAACAATTAATGTTCTCATTCGATACCGAAACTATTATGAACGCTTTGCTAAAAAATTTGCTACAAGCCTAATCGGTTCACTACCAATAATATATGCCACAAGTCATATATTAGCGCCGGTCGCCACAAGGTGGCAAACCCAATTTAACGAAAATGCCGAAATTATTGCTCATAGTAATGTTTTCCCCGAACTTGATCATAATGAAATTATGGGAATAACTAACACTAATCCTTTGGTGCCAATCTATTGTTTAATATTAACTGATTCAGCAAGTCACCCAAGAAACTTACTCCGAGTAAAATATACATTAAAAATTCTTCAAAGAGAATTTACAAACTCTAACAGCAGAAATTTCTTTAAAGTCAAAAAATTTGTCGCCCGAGGTAGCTCACCTTTAGCTAAAATTTTTTCTATGATTATGTTGGGTGATTTTATAAGTTTTTACTTAGCACATGCTCGAGGAATAAAACCAGAAATTATCCGTGCTATTGATGAATTAAAAAAAATGCTTTCTAATAACAATAAATTAATAAAACATAAGGGGGAGAAAAATGTTTAAAGCAATAATTCCTTGTGCCGGAGAAGGCCGAAGACTAAAACCCCACACCCATACAACCCCGAAAGTCCTTCTCAATGTTGCCGGAAAACCAATAATTGGACATATTCTCGATCGGTTAATCACTGCTCAGCCAGATGAGATATTTATAATTGTTGGCAAAGAAAAAGAACCGATTCAAAAATATCTAACTAATAATTATCAACTAAAATTTACTTTTGTTGAACAAAAGGATCCTAAAGGATTAGGTGATGCTGTAGCTCGAACTATTGATTATTTTAAATTGGCACCTTCACCGGTTTTAATTTTATTAGGAGATACCATTGTTGACTTAGATTTCACTGAGCTTGTGGGAAAAGAAAGTTATATTGGGACTAAAACTGTTGATGATCCAAGGCGTTTTGGAGTAGTTGAAGTAAGAGATGGATATATAACAAAAATCACTGAAAAACCAATTGAACCCAAAAGCAATTTAGCAGTAGTTGGAGTTTATTATTTTTACAATTCGCAACCCCTATTTGAAGCGTTAGAAAAAATTATTAAAGAAG
>JANXBB010000282.1 GCA_025061975.1 Caldifarciminota bacterium
GTTTAGCGAAGATTAAAGGAATTTCGTAGATTTCTTCAACATCAATTGCTTCAATGACTGCTTCTTTAGGCACATTACAGAAAAGAGCTATTTTATCTTTGGCTTCTTCAGGCAATGGATAACGTGTCCGACAAAGAATAATATCTGGTTGAATACCGATTTCTCGGAGTTCTTTTACAGAGTGTTGTGTTGGTTTAGTTTTAAACTCATAAGCGCTTTCAATAAACGGAACTAAAGTTAAATGGATATATAAGACATTTTCTTTACCGTATTCAAGCTGCATTTGCCGGATTGCTTCCAAAAATGGTAAACTTTCAATATCACCAACTGTGCCACCAATTTCAGTAATTACAACATCGACTTTTTCAGCTAATTTTTTTATGCGATCTTTAATCTCGTTAGTAATATGGGGCACGACTTGAATTGTGCCGCCTAAAAAAACTCCTTGCCGTTCTTTTTCGATTACTGAGTGATAAATCTGACCGGATGTTAGATTATGATCGCGACTAAGATTTTCGTTAATAAATCGCTCATAGTGTCCTAAATCTAAATCAGTTTCCGCACCATCATCAGTGACAAAAACTTCACCATGCTGAAACGGACTCATTGTACCGGGATCAACATTGATATAGGGATCAAATTTTTGTAGGGTAACTTTCATTCCCCGGCTTTTTAAGAGTAATCCGATTGAAGCCGTGGCAATACCTTTTCCTAAAGAGGAGACTACACCACCAGTTATAAAGATAAACTTCGGCATAAATAAAGATACTGAGAATTGAACTTTTGTCAAGATTTATTGACAAACGGAAAAATTTTATTATACTAAAGTAAAAATTTAACTAGGGAGGCGAATAATGGGTGAAAAGCAAGAAATTTATTATCCGCCAGCAGAGCTGGTAAAAAATGCCAATATCACCAAATTCATGGAGAAGCACGGACTTAAAACATTAGAGGAACTCTTAAATCGCGCTACGGATAGCGAATGGTTTTGGAACGAAATGGCTCAAGAGCTTTACTGGTACAGACCTTACGAGCGTGTCTTAGAATGGAATCTGCCGTTTGCGAAATGGTTTTTAGGAGGTAAAATTAATATTGTAGCTAATGCTCTTGATCGACACATGACCACTGAAATTGCTGACAAAGTTGCCTATATTTATGAACCTGAACCCGAATCGGAAAAAATTGAGCGTTGGACTTATCGTGATATCAATCGTGAAGTTTGTAAACTTGCTAACGTCTTAAAGAAACTAGGGGTTAGTAAAGGTGATCGGGTGACAATTTATTTGCCGATGATTCCGCAATTGCCGATAGCGATGCTTGCTTGTGCAAAAATTGGTGCAATACATTCAGTGGTTTTTTCAGGATTTAGTTCAGTAGCACTTAAAGATCGTATTTTAGATGCGGATGCAAAAGTGCTTATTACTTGTGACGGTGGTTATCGTCGAGGGAAGCTTGTGCCGCTTAAAGCTAATGCCGACGAGGCATTAAAAGACTGCCCGAATGTGAAACATGTGATTGTTTATAAACGAGCAGGTAGCGAAGTTAATATGGTGCCGGGCCGTGATTTCTGGTGGCATGAACTTACCCAAAATGAGTCTGATATTTGTCCGACAGAAGCACTTGATTCTGAGGATGTTTTATTTATCTTGTATACTTCAGGTACAACAGGTAAACCTAAAGGCATTGTCCATGTGCATGGCGGTTATGGAGTTGGAGTTTACACAACATTTAAGTTCATTTTTGATATAAAACCTAATGATATCTGGTGGTGTGCTGCGGATATTGGATGGGTTACCGGCCATAGTTATATTGTTTATGGACCACTAATGAATGGTGCAACTTCAGTGCTTTATGAAGGTGCACCAGATTATCCGGATCCGGGTCGTTGGTGGCGGACCATTGAGCGTGAAAAAGTGACGCTTTTTTACACCTCACCAACAGCAATTCGGATGCATATGCGCTATGGTGAACAATGGGCGTTGAAGTCTGATTTATCAAGTCTTCGGCTTTTAGGTAGTGTTGGTGAACCGATTAATCCTGAAGCTTGGCGTTGGTATTACAAATATATTGGTAAGGAGCGTTGTCCAATTATGGATACCTGGTGGCAAACTGAAACTGGGCATATTCTTATTTCACCGCTACCCATTACACCACTTAAACCGGGTTCAGCAACAAAACCATTTCCAGGAATTAAAGCCGGTGTTTATTCTTCAGAAGGCAAGCCAATTATGCCTAACGAGAACGGTTTTGCAGTGCTTTTAGGCCCTTGGCCCGGAATGCTGCGTACTCTTTATAAAGATCCGGAACGTTATAAAGAAGTTTACTGGTCACGGTTTCCGGGGGTTTATTTAACCGGTGACTCTTGCACAATTGACGAAGATGGATATTTCTGGTTTAAAGGTCGTGCTGATGAGGTGTTAAATGTCGCCGGCCATCGCTTAGGAACCGCTGAAGTTGAGAGTGCACTTGTTGCACATCCGGCAGTTGCTGAAGCCGCAGTAATTGGCATTCCGCACGAAGTTAAAGGTGATGTACCAAAAGCTTATGTGACGCTTAAAGTCGGCTATACACCATCTGAAGAATTAAAACAAGAGCTTAAAGAATGGGTAGCTAAAGAAATTGGTCCGATTGCTCGGCCTGAGGAGATTGAATTTCGTGATAAACTGCCCAAGACGCGATCCGGCAAAATTATGCGTCGGCTCTTAAAAGCTGAAGCTTTGGGTAAACCGATTGGTGATATCTCAACATTAGAGGAATAACCGGACTTAAAGGAGAGCACAGATGCGAATTATTAAAAACTGCGCAGTGCTCTCCTTTTGTTTTTAGAAAGGAATTTTATGGAGAAAAAAAAATTTAATCGATGGTGGATTGTTCTTGGTGCCGTAATAATCCAACTTTGCCTTGGTGCAATTTATGCGTGGAGTGTTTTTAGAAAACCTCTAGAAGCTGAGCTTCAGATTACGCCAACACAAGCATCGTTGCCATTTTCGTTTGTGCTAATTTTCTTCGCGTTAGCAACAATTATTGGGGGCCGATTATATGATCGGTTCGGTCCAAGAATTGCAATTATTGGGGGCATTCTTTTAGGATTAGGAATGGTGCTTTCAAGCTTTGCTAAAAGTCTTACTGCGTTAATTATTTTTTATGGGGTAATTTCGGGAATTGGGATAGGAATCGCTTATGTGTGCCCAATCTCCGCAGGTGTTAAATGGTTTCCAGATAAACGGGGACTTATTACCGGTCTTGCAGTTGCCGGTTTTGGTGCCGGAGCTTTAATTGTTGGTCCACTAGCTCGAGCATTAATTGATAGCATTGGAGTTTTCCAGACTTTAAGAATTTTGGGGATTGTTTTCTTTGTCTTAGTTTTACTTGGTGCTTTAATTCTGCGTAATCCACCTTCTGATTATAAACCGGCTGGTTGGACAGGTTCTCAAGTTTCCGCACAAACTAAGCTTGATTATGCTCCGGCCGAGATGCTTTCGTCGGGACGATTTTATCTTATTTGGCTAATGTATTTTATTGGTTGTGCTACAGGGCTAATGGTTATTGGTCAAACTTCACCAATTGGTCAAGAGTTAGCCGGATATAGTAAAGAAACCGCAGCATTCGGTGTAAGTCTTTTAGCAGTCTTTAATGCTTTAGGCCGAATCTTTTGGGGGCGAGTTTCTGACTCTTTAGGTCGGATGCGCACGTTGTTTTTAATGTATATTATATGTGGGATAGCAATGCTTAGTTATCTTATAATTCCGGCACTTCGAGGATGGTTCTGGATTGGTATTTCTTTAGTTGGATTATGTTTTGGTGGTTATCTTGCGCTTTATCCGGCAGTTACAGCGGATTTCTTTGGCACAAAACATGTCGGGATTAATTATGGTCTTGTATTTACTGCATACGGTGTTGGAGGTCTTTTGAGTAATATTTTTGCTCCGCGAATTAAAGAGTTAACCGGTGGTTATAGTTTAGCATTTATAATTACCGGGTTATTATGTTTAATAAGTGCTTTATTAACATTAACCATTAAAACATCCAAAAGTAAATAGGAGGTTGATATGCCTAAAAAAGCAAAGAAAAAATCTTTAGCCAAAGTAAAACCGGCTAAAACTAAAAAACCTGCGAAAAAGGTAAAAGAACTAACAGTTGAAGAACGATTAGCATTAGCTAAAAAACCGGGTCAAGATGCATTGCGTCTGCATCCTTTCTATAAAGGAAAGGTCCAAGTCCTTCCTAAGTGTGCAATCAGAAATTTTGACGATTTTGCAATTTGGTATACTCCGGGAGTTGCCGAACCTTGCAAAGATATTCGGGATAACATTGAAAAAGTTTGGGAACATACAAATCGCGCTAATTTAATCGCGGTGTTAACTGATGGTACAAGAGTTTTAGGCCTTGGTGATATTGGCCCTGAAGCATCACTGCCGGTAATGGAAGGTAAAGCGTTGCTTTTTAAATATCTTGGTGGTGTTGATGCGGTAGCAATTGCTGTGCGTACTAAGGATCCGGATAAATTTATTGAATTTGCTAAATTACTTGAACCGTCTTTTGGCGGTTATAATTTAGAAGACATTGCACAACCTAAATGTTTCTATATTTTAGATGTCTTACGCCAAGAACTTAATATCCCGGTTTGGCACGATGATCAACAAGGAACTGCTGCGGTTACACTTGCGGGTTTAATTAATGCTTTGAAAATTGTTGGTAAAGAGCCATCTAAAGTACGCATTGGAATGATTGGTGCTGGCGCTGCAGGAATTGCATGCTTACGAGTTATGGTTGCTTATGGATTTGATCCGGCTAAAATTGTTATGTGCGATATCAAAGGGATTATTCATAAAGACCGACCGGGATTTGAAGAAGATTTTAAGTATACTAAAGATTTATTACTGAAGACTAATGCTGAAGGCCGTCGAGCTGATAATTTAGAAGAAGCAATTCCTAAAACTATGGAGGAAATGGATGTTGTAATTGGCTATTCTAAACCTGGTCCTGATGTAATTAAAAAAGAATGGATTCAACGTATGGCTAAAGATCCAATTCTTTTTGTTTGCGCCAATCCAATTCCGGAAATCTGGCCATGGGAGGCAAAAGAAGCAGGTGCTCGAATTGTCGCTACCGGAAGATCTGACTTTCCTAATCAAGTAAATAACTCATTGGGATTTCCTGGAATCTTCCGCGGTGCATTGGATGTTAATGCCCGAACAATTACCGATGAGATGTGT
>JANXBB010000049.1 GCA_025061975.1 Caldifarciminota bacterium
ATTTATATACTGACTTAGCTACAATTTATGAACGGTGCGGGCGGATTAAAGGAAAACCAGGATCAATAACTATGATGCCAGTTCTTACAATGCCTGAAGATGATAAGACTCACCCAATTCCAGACTTAACAGGTTATATTACTGAAGGGCAGATAGTTTTGTCGCGGAGTTTATATAAAAAAGGAATTTCACCTCCTATAGATGTTTTGCCGTCTCTTTCCCGTTTGAAAGATAAAGGGATTGGTCCCGGTAAAACTCGTGAAGATCATGCGGACTTGTTTAATCAATTGTTTGCTGCTTATGCTCGAGGCAAAGAAGCCGAAGAGCTTCAAATCATTTTAGGCGAAGCTGCTTTAACTGAAATGGACAAAATTTATTTAAAATTTGCCCAGATTTTTGAAGAGCAATATGTTTCTCAGGGAGAATACGAAGATCGTTCTATTGAACAAACTCTTAATTTAGGATGGAAATTATTAAGGATATTTCCACGAAGCGAATTAAAACGAATCAGAGAAGCATTTTTAGATAAATATTTTGAGAACCAAAGCTTGACATAGCGAAAATAATTGTCTAAACTAAATTAGCAATGATCCAAATACTCTTGTTGTGTTTTTTTCTTAATACTAATGTCACAAATGCTGGTGTAAATGGCTATCTTTTTTTACGAATTAATCCTGATGCGTATTCATCGGCAATGGCTAACTCGGGTTTGGGCAAGGGTTTCACAAAAGAATCTAACGGTTTTAACTTTACAATTAATCCGGCCTATTTATTAACCGGCTCTAAAATCGGTATTACTTATCTAAATTATATTGCCGGTGTCCAAATTGGTGGAGTATCATATATTCAGTCTAAACCTCTGCCTTTTCTAACTTCAGGAGGATTAGGGGTGATATATCTTAACTCAGGCAGCATTAAGAAAACTGATGAGTACGGAAGAGAAATTGGTAGTTTTGCTGTTTCCTATATTAACTTTGCTCTTTCAGGAAGTTACGAAGTCCTTTATGAAAAGTTACTAGTAGGTGCGAATATTAAATTTCTTGTAGGTGCAATTGATAGTTTTAGCAGTTTAGGATTTGCCGGTGATCTGGGTTTTTGTTATCAAACCCCGGTAAAAGGTTTAAATCTAGGTGCAGTAGTTAAAAACTTGGGGCTTGAGGTTAAAAGTTTTAACGGCAATAATGATCGTTTGCCGCTAGATCTCGGAGCCGGCCTTGACTACCAGATACTAAGAAATATCCATATTGCTTTGGGGCTACATAAACCAATCGAAAGCTCTATCCAAGTTAATTGTGGAGGGGAGTTTTTAATACAACAGTATTTGAGGTTTAGAATAGGATATAATACTCGCGGGGAATTTTATCGACAAAACAGTAGCGATATCCTTGCTGGATTGTCTTTTGGATTTGGAATTCGGTTAGCTCCCGGAGCGCTTGATTATAGTTTTATACCTATGGGAAGTCTTGGGTACATTCATAATTTAACTTTTTCACTACCACTGAAAAAATAATCATGAAGCATCAATTTGTTAAAGATTTAAATGCAGGGGTAAAAGTAAACGATATTTTTTATATTATAAGTCGCCGTCATTGTGAAAAAAGAGATGGGGATACTTTTTTGATATTGGAGCTTTCCGATAAAACTGGAATTATAAATGCAAAAATATGGGACAATCCGGAATCACTAGGAGTTATAGCTACACCGGGAAATTTTGTTCGTGTTGAAGGAATTGTTTCCGAATACAACGGCAAAAACCAAATTGTTGTTTCTAATCTTCATTTTGTTGGTATTAACGAAATTTCGGCTCAAGATTTTATTCCACACACTGAATCTAATATAGAAGAATTATATGATGAGTTTAAACATTTTATTAAAAACGTCGAAGACCATGATTACAAGCAACTGTTAGACAATATCTTTTCAAAAGAAGAAATCGTTAAGAAATTCAAATTAGCGCCGGCGTCAACCCAAGTTCATCATGGTTATTTGGGCGGTCTTTTAGAACATACAGTGACGATGTTGCGGGTAGCGCAAGCAATGCTAAATTTCTACCCCGAACTAAATCACGCATTAGTGATTACCGGTGTTGCACTTCATGACATTGGCAAACTTTGGGAATATCAGTACGATACGGGAATTATGCATACTGATGAAGGAATTTTATTGGGGCATATTGTTATCGGCTACGAATTTGTAAAGAATGAGATTGTTCAAATTAATGGTTTTTCTAAAGAAAAAACTGAATTGCTTTTACACATTATTTTAAGTCATCATGGTCAAAAAGAATTCGGATCGCCTGTGACACCCAAATTTGCTGAAGCATTTATGGTTCATATTATAGATAATTTAGATGCTCGATTAAATATGTTTAAGCTTACGGTTGATAAAAATCGCGATCAAAGATGGTCTGAATTCAATCAATTTTTAGGAACTAAAGTGTTTATCAAAAAAAGAGAGTAATAATTTTCGACCTAAAAAGATTAAGCTGGGGGTTCGTTTTACCACGTAAAATATGCCCGGAAATACAGAATATGAAATTCTTGAAAACTGGTGCAAAGAGTTGAATTTGAATATAACTTCTGAAGCAATTAACAAATTTAAAATCTATGCCCAACTTATCAATGAATGGAATAAAAAGATTAATCTTGTTTCCCGCAAGGATATTAGTCGAATTGTTAGTTATCATTTTGTTGACTCAGTTAGTTCGGTTTTTTTAATTCCTTATAATACAGATGTTGCTGATTTGGGGAGTGGTGCCGGATTACCTGGAATACCTATTAAAATAGTGAGACCGGATTTAAAATTAACACTTATTGAAAGCATTAAAAAGAAAGCGCAATTTTTAAACGAAGTAGTCAAGACTCTCTGTTTAGATAATACACAGATTCTTTCCGTTCGGGCAGAGTTAATATCGGAGTTACAATGCGATATTATACTAGTAAGACTTGTTGGGAAAATAAAGGACATATTACAAATTGCGAATCCGTTACTTAGGCCCCAAGGTCGTGTTATTTTTTATAAATCAAAACACGTAGACTACGAAATAGAAGAAGCACAAAAAATTGCTTCAAAAATGCACTATAACTTAAACCAAATTAACGAAGTAAAATTGCCCAATATTAATATTATACGTAAATTTGTCATTTATACTAAAGTCTTGTGAAGACGTTATAATTAATTCTGTAATTTGTATTGACTTTTAATTTATTCGTGTTATAATTAAGCAAATGAATTTTTATATTGTTGCAAAGTATTTGTTGAAAAACAAAAACAATAACAAAGAAAGGAGGTGTAGCTCGTCCCAAAATATAATCAATAATAAAAATCAAATCTTTTTAGGAGGCCGTATAAAATGAGTAAAAAAATAATGTTTATATCAATAATTATTATTAGTATCGTCAGCGGGCTTTATGCCGGCAATACTTTTATGACCGATCCTAATCGGGGAATTCAAAAAACAATGCCGGTGACTACTTTTTCATATTCATATGCGGAACCTTTACAGAATGAAGATACCATCTATTATGATGGGCCCAATTCTAATAATGGCATTGGTTTAACTAATGGAGGTACGTTTTACGGTGCAGTAAGGTTTACTGCTGTTGATGGTTGTACACTAAAATCAGCAATTTTCTTCCAATATCAAGCAGTTAGTGCCAGTGGTTGGGTTTATGTTCATGCAGCCGGAACGTCGTCAGCTCCGGGTGCCAAACTGGATAGCGCTCCTTATAACAACGCTCCGGGAACTTGGGTACGAGTCAATTTCCCCACGCCTCGATACTTTCCTGCAGGAACCGATTTTTGGTTAAATGTGAAGATTACTCATACTGCAGGAACATATCCGTTTGGAATTGATGCTGGGCCATCTGTTACGCCGCCGCGGTCATATGTGTCACTTGATGGCACAACATGGCAAACTTTAGTCTATTATAATCTCAATTACAACTGGAATTTACGCGCAATAGGCAGATTTGTGCGATTTGCTAATGACGTCGGTGTGGATGAGATTTTATCACCGGGTGCGACACATCGTGTTAATACTCCGATGACACCATCAGCTCGGGTGAAAAACTATGGTACAAGTACCCAGACCAATTTTTCTGTCACATGTACAATTTTAGGCAGTGGTGGTGTTTTGCGCTATACTAATACTCAAACCGTAGCTTCATTAGCATCTAATGCGACAACTAATGTTAATTTTACAAGTTGGACACCGACAATCGAAGAGCAAGTGACTGTAATTATGAGAACGCTTCTTAGCGGCGACCAAAATCCCGGAAATGACCGTAAGACTCGTAATACTCAAATTGCTCAGACGTTTCTTTCAGAAGGATTCAATGATCCTACTTTTCCACCATCCGGTTGGCAAGCGGTAATTATTAATGGGACCTATAACTGGCAGCGGTATACAACAGGGTCCTATCCAACATGCACTCCATACGAAGGTGAAGGAATGGCTGGTTATGCATCTTGGTATGCATCAAGCGGAAGTCAGGCAAGATTAATTTCTCCGGCAATTACTCCCGGGGCTCCGACTCAGTGTACTCTTAAGTTTTATATGATGCACGATCCGGGTTATTCTACGGTTCAAGAGAGTGTTATTGTGGAGGTTTCGCTTGATGGTACGACTTTTAACCGTGTTGCGGCATTTAGGCGGTATGAGCCAACTCAGGGTTGGCAGGAGCATACTGTTTATTTAGGTAATTTCTCAAGTACATTTTATGTTGGGTTCCGTGCGCTTTCTGGTTATGGTAACAATATGTATATTGACTTTGTGCGGGTAACGGGAGCGGCT
>JANXBB010000073.1 GCA_025061975.1 Caldifarciminota bacterium
AAATTGGAATTGCGTTAAAAGAATTAATGAGCCAACTAAAAAATTTTGATGGCAAAAAAAGTTCTTCTTTAGCTAAAAAATACAACTCTTCATTTACGGCCAACCCTAAAAAGAACGGATCAAGATTTGAAGTATGATTAGATACGAGCAATTTTCCGGTATTTAACAATAAGTTTTCTTGCCCGAATATTTTAAGCTTAGCAAAAGGCATAATAAGAATTTTACCGATCCTGCGACCTAATGACCAGCGCCATCTTTGAGGTTTTTTTAAGTGATCCATTGATTTTAAATAAAACTGTTTTGTGTAAGAAGTCGCATTTTTATTAATAATACCACAATTGCGATCTCTTCGTTAATTTTAAGATTAGTTGTATCCAAATAAATCGCGTCTTTTTCTCTTTTTAAGGGACTAATTTCGCGGTTTGAATCTATATAATCACGTTCAATAAGGTTATTTCGGATCTCTTCGTAACTAATACTTTCACCCAGTTCTTTTTTTCGGCGCAATGCCCGTTCGTCTAAATCACAATCAACAAAAAATTTTAAGTCGGCATTAGGGAAAACTACACTGCCAATATCGCGTCCTTCACAGATTGTATTTTTTCCTTGGGCAATTTTTCGCTGTTCTTTGACCATCTTTTCTCGCACTATGGGAATTAAAGAAACATGGGAAACTAATTTGTCAACCAAAGGATTCCTAATAACTCGAGTAACATTTTTACCATCAAGATAAATTTGATAAACTGCTTCATCGGAATGATAGCGAAAATCAATTTCGGTTTGTTCGAGCATTTCTTTAAGAAGTTGTTCGTTTTGATAATCAAGTTTTTCGGTGATGATTTTATAAGTTATCGCACGATACATTGCACCGGTGTCTAAATAGAGCCAATTGAGTTCTTTAGCTGCACCTTTGGCAATAGTGCTTTTTCCTGAACCGGCTGTGCCGTCAATTGCGACAATATAATACTTTTTCATTTGTGCCCCTCATCTTTAAGATCTGCTTTTAATGTTATTAAAATCGTGATAACTTAAAATTATACCAATTCTCTTCAAAAGTTCAAGAAAATTATAAAGTAATTCCTTAAAGAAAGGAATTTAAGGTTTAATAACTGATTGTTTTCGTGGTTTAAATGCGATTATTTGTATTTCTGCCATTTTATTTTTTGGGGCAACTTTTTATTTTGCTGTTTTTCTTCGGGTTTTTTTACTATGATAAGATATTTAAACCCTCTCAAAAAGAAATTAAACTTCTTTGCTCGGTAATGCCATATCGGAGTATTAGAACTCTGTCCTCGCCGTGCAACACAAATTATATCTACTGGTTCAAATTTTACATTTTCAACCAGCATTTGATAAATTTTAAATCCAACAGGAGTAAATCGTCTTTTTACCCATTGATCGCCAATTAACCATCCAAGTATTTTGCCGGGTTTTAATATGCGATATATTTCTCGGGCAACCTTTTCTAATTCCTCATAGAACTTAGGATCTTCTGCGGATATTTTGCCTATGTCATTTGGATCATCTGAGTAATTTACGTTATCTCCATACGGAGAATCAATAAACACCATATCAACTGAGTTGTCTTCTAATGGAATTTTTCTTGAGTCGTTTTTTATAACTTTGGGATGTTGTGGATTTATATCGTAGCCGATTACTCGTCGTCCTTCTTCTTCGCAAACATCTATTGTTGTTCCGCTTCCACACATTGGATCAACAACCAAATCCCCGGGTTTGGTATATCTTTGGACAAGGTTCCATATGATAAAAGCTGGGGTCACTCCTTGGAATTTATTATTGCCATGTGGTCTATTACCGTAGTTTTGTTTCGGATAGTCCCAAAGCGTCGTTGTTTCAA
>JANXBB010000159.1 GCA_025061975.1 Caldifarciminota bacterium
TTCGGTTGGGAGCCAAAAACTGCACTCGCTGTGCTTATCTTTGTTGCCTTCTTTTACACAATCCTTTCAGGCTTGTGGCTAAACAGGCTTTAAAAATTGGTGGGTTTTCTGAAGATACCGATATTAGAAATTGTAATATCACAGATTTAGGAATTTTCTCAAAAGAAGACCGAAAACGAATTTTAGAAAACATGAAAGCACGGTTTGAAGGTAAACAGGTTGCGCCTTATGAAGTTGAAATTTACGCGCGTGACGGCAATCGTCGCGTGGTTGAAGTTACGGGGGTGATTTTAAGAGATGCTCAAGGCGAACCGATTGCTGATTTAGTAGTATTGCGTGATATTACCGAGCGTAAAAAAGCTGAAGAAGAGTTAAGAAAAGCCAAAGAACTTGCGGAATACGCTAATAAAGCCAAGTCTGAATTTTTACACAATATGAGTCACGAGTTACGCTCGCCTTTGACATCAATTATTGGCTTTACTGAGCTCTTATTAGAAAAAGAGACCGATCCCGAAAAACGAGACTTTTTAGAAACAATCCAGAGCTCCAGTGATTATCTTTTGCATATTATAAATAATATTTTAGACTTAGCGCGAATTGAAAGTGGCAAGATGAAGTTAGATGTTTCAGTCTGTGATATTAACAAAGTTGCTCAGAATCTTTACGAACGCTTTAAAGTGCTGGCTCAGAAGAAAAAACTTGAATTTAAATTAAAACTCAATCCTAATCTTCCTCAGTATGTTAAGACTGATTGCACCAAGTTGACACAAATTGTGTCTAATTTATTAGATAATGCTTTTAAGTTTACGGAACAAGGAAAAGTTGAAGTCTATTTTGGTTTAAAAAGAATTATCTCAGAAAATCAGGCTGAGTTAGAAGTTTATGTTAAAGATACCGGAATTGGTATTGCAAAAGAGCGTCAAGAGATGATTTTTGAGCGATTTGTGCAAGCTGAATATTATCTTTCTAAAAAATATGGCGGTGCGGGATTAGGTCTTCCTTTAGTCAAAGAGTTGGTGCAACTTTTTGGGGGCAAGATAATGCTAAAAAGCAAACTTGCTAAAGGATCGAAGTTTACGGTAATTATACCGGTAGAAATTGTAAATATCTCCTAAAGGAGTAGTAAGATGGGATTATTTAAGAAAACCAAAAGATACTTTGTGATATTAGCTGAAGATAATCCTGATCACCAAAAACTTGTCAAAGCAATTCTTTCAAAGTATGATGTCAACTTAGATATCGCTAATAACGGCAAAGAACTTTTAGCGATGTTGCCGTTAAAACCTTATGATGTTGTTTTAATGGATATTCAGATGCCCGATATGGATGGTTATACCGCAACCGAGAAAATTCGCAGTGATCCGCGGTATAAACATTTAGTGATTATCGGGCTTTCCGCATACGCAATGAATGGCGATGCTCATGTGGCAATTGTTAAAGGGATGGATGACTATATTACAAAGCCGATTGATCGTGAAGTCTTGATAAAGACTTTGCGGCGTTATATCAAAATTTAAAAGGCAGGTTTCACCGGATAAATTTAATAAAGCATTTTTCACCACTTTTTAGTTTTTATGCATCTTTAATTATGAATATGGTGCGACGATTTGGGATAAAAATAACAAAAAATAAAACGAGCGAGATTGCAAGAGAGCCTAAATAACTTCGGGTGGGGAGGGGACGGTCCAGGGGATATTTGGGAATACTAATCGCAAGTTGTAAGAAGAAAAATAAAGGTAAAAATTGCCTTTAAGATAACATGAGAGATTTTCTTAAATGTCTTAAAATATTCTAACGATTAGATAGCAGGTGATTTAAACCTAAATGTCACTTTTTAGCTTACGGAGAATTTAAACGGAAAAATAGGGCTTTTTTATAAGGTTTTTGTAGCGGTAAAATAAGTTATATTCTAAGCTGAATAAAACCAAAAGCTCCAGCGGCAGGACTCGAACCTGCAACCCTCCGGTTAACAGCCGGATGCTCCACCATTGAGCTACGCTGGAGTGTTTTAATTATAATTTTGCACCTATTGTTTGTCAAGAATTTTTAGCGCACAAGCGCAAAGATTTTTCGGTCAGAGCCAAAACTACTCTCAAACACGACAAAATAAATTCCGGAAGCGCAAAATTCGCCGGCTGCATTTTTACCATCCCAATAGGCGCCAATGCGATTTAATGTTTGATAATCAATGTAGCGTCCGGGAACATTTATATCTTGTGGTGCAAGTTCAATTTTCTTTATTAGATCACCACTAAGAGAGTAAATCCGAAGTTCGGCCCAGCGTGGCGTATTCATCAGATAAAACGGAAAATAGATTTTTTCATTTGTACCTAAAACAAATGGAACTGGATAAGGCGCAGCCAAAGTATTTTTTTGAAAAGTGGGGATTCTTGAAGGATAGACCTTTAAGACCGAATCAACATTAGGAATACCGAAGCCTAAGGTGCAGTTGGGAACCGAAAGCGATGCGGTGCTAAATAATGCTTGTTTTACCGAATCGGCATTCCAATTGGGATGAGCTTCTAAGATTAAGGCACATATTCCGGCAATAAGTGCGGTTGCACACGATGTGCCGCTACTTGCTAAATATTCACTAGAATCATCAGGATTAACAATTGTTACCGCATCAGCCAATGCTACTAAGTCTGGTTTAATTCGCCCATCAAAAGTTGGGCCAAGGCCGGTAGCTGAGGTTTGACTACGCCAGGGCGAAGAGTCGCGTTTAACACCGCCGGCAGTGATAATATCAAAAGCATCTCCGGGTGCAACAATATAGCGCGACGGCCAAGGGAAAAAGTTAAGTGGCGCATTGCCCATTGCGCTAAAAACAATTACCCCCCGGT
>JANXBB010000162.1 GCA_025061975.1 Caldifarciminota bacterium
AAGTATTTTTTAATTTTTTTTACGCTTTCCGGAATTGTCTGAAAATGACTTGCGATTGTGCCACTTAAATATACTAAAGTAATCACGGATAGGATAATTACCGGTTTTTTAGCTATTGTTCGAGCCCCTTTTGTAATATAATAAAATAGTATAGGCAAAATAGGCAGAAGAAATCTTTCATTACTCCAAGTTTGAGGCCAAGCTAAAATAACCCCTATATACAAGACAAAATAAATGCTGACTAATGTAATATTCTTAAATTCTTTTAAAATACTTGCTATTATCAATATCGCCAAAAATATTCCTAAAATTACTAGTGCCAAATTGTTTTTTAGCGTTGGACAAATGACTTGAGGAAAAATTTTAAATGAATATAACACTAAATTATCGAAAATTCGCTGAAAAAATTCAGAGATTGTTAAATATCCAGCTTCGGGAACATATGGATTTTTTAAAATAAATTCGTTTCGATAACTGCTCGCATTAACTTTCGTTGTTATGTTGATCAATAAAATTGCAAGTAAAGATGGCAAAAAAATCATACTAAATGCTTTGATTCTTCTTTTTAAAAGGAAATAAACACCTACAGCAACTACTAATGCAATCCCTGCCGTTCGGATATAATAAGTAAAAATTACGGAAAAAATTGTTAGAATTATTACAGCTATATTAAAATGTTTTTCGTCATACTTACTTAAAAAGTAAATAGCTAAAAATGAAAAAAATAAATAGGGAATTTCTGACAATACATAATGAGAATAAAATATTATCAATGGAGAAACGGAGAAAAAAATCATTGGTAATATCCATTCTTGTGTATTAAAATATCTTTTTGTCATCCGGTAAACAAGCCAAAAACTCCCAAGCGAAAAAAACATAACATATAATTTAGCAAAGATAAGTTGTTCGGAAAACAAAAATATAATTGGGGTTAAAAGCAACGGGAAACCGAACGGAAAATGATTATGAAAGGGCGCATCAGGTAAATATATATCACGATATCCATATCCCCTAGCTAAGGCTTTAGCTAATATTAAATACCGCGCATTATCTCCCCCCAAAAAAAGATATGGATCGAAGTTTAAAATGTTAAAAACACAAAATACAATAAACAGCCCTAAAGCAACGTGTTTCTCGTTGACCGATTTTAATTGCTGTGCTATTTTACTACGCAGATCTAAAATATTAGAAGGGGAGGTCATCGATATCGTCAACCTGAGGCGGAACCTCATCAATCTCTGGTTCTGGTGTAGCTTCGATTTCAACTTCGGGCCCAATTTTGTCTAAAATTTGAATGCGATTAGATACAATCTCTACAACATAACGCTTTGCGCCCTCTTGAGTGATCCAAGAACGGCTTCGTAAACGTCCAACTATTAATACTGCACTTCCTTTTTTGATTCGTTCAGCACATCGTTCGGCAGCTGGACCAAATACAACTACATTAAAAAAATTAGTTTCTTCTTTCCACTCCGAAGTATCTCTTAGTTGGTATCTTCTATTTACTGCCACCACCATATTACAAACAGGTATGCCCTTAGGATTATATTTCAGCTCTACTTCACGAACTGCGCGACCCATTAAAAATACGTAATTTAACGCCCCAAGTCTTAATTCAGCCATTATTGCTCCTTACGAATTATTGTTAAACGGAGAATTTCATCGCGATGTTTTAATTCTTCTCTTATTTTACTTATAACATCAGCTGTGGTTTTAAATTCGACGGTAAAATATGTACCTTTAGTTTCTTTTCGAATCGGATACGGCAGATTAGCAACTTCGGTCTTTGAATTTAAAATTTCTAAATTATTGTTCTTTGTCATAATTTGCTTTAGTTCCTCAATAAATTGCTTGCTTTCATTTTCGGAAAGCTTAGAACTGATTATAAATATTGCTTTATATATTCGCTGCATATTGCCTCCTATTTTTAGGTTTTACTGTCATATAGTAAATTTAACCAAAATTATATCGCCGTCTTGCACTGTATAGTTTTTACCTTCAATTCGAACAAAACCTGATTCCTTTGCTTTTATAAAGCTGCCACATTTCTTTAAATATTCAAACGGCACAACCTCAGCTTTGATAAAACCTTCGGCCATGTCGGAATGAATTTTCCTAACAGCATCTACAATATTAGTATTCCGAGGAACTGCCCATGCTCGACTTTCATCACCTTTAATTGTGTAAAAACGAATCAAATGAAGTGTCGTAAAACATTCCTCAATTATACCAGTAGGTCCTTTAGAAAATAACCCTAAACTTTCGCGAATTTCAGCCTTTTCTTCTTCTGAGAAACCATCGATGTTGTTTTCTAATGATACTGAAATAAAAAATGCTGGTTTTTCACGAAATTTTTCGCGTAGTTGCGTATCGACGGAACATTTATCAGAGCAGTTAAAAACATAAATAGTAGGTTTGGTAAAAAAAAGATTGAAATCTTTTAATAGTTCACATTCGGAAGCCGATAACTTCTCGGTAAAAACTCCTTGATTTAAATATCCTTCAATTTTTTTGAGCACTTCTAATTTATGCAAATCTTCAGCATTTTTTTGTTGTTTTGAAAGTTTCTCGATCGCCCGCTTCACAATTTCTAAGTCGGCCATGGCTAATTCAGCTTCAACTATCTCTATATCTCTTAACGGATCGACTGTTTCATAAATGTGAGGAACGCAATTTTCTTCAAAATTCCTAATAATATGAAGAATCAGATCAACCTCACGAATAAACGATAAGAACTTATTTCCTAATCCCTCACCTTCGTGCGCACCACGCACCAGACCGGCAATATCAATAACCTCAATAGTTGCATAAGTAACTTTAGCAGGTTTTACAATTTCTTTAATTACCTCTAATCGTACATCCGGCACGCTAACTACTGCTACATTTTTTTCAATAGTTGTAAATGGGTATAAATCAACTTTAGCGCAAGCTTTGGTAAGTAGATTAAAAAAAGACGACTTACCCGCATTCGGTAACCCAACTAATCCTATTTTCATCATAATGTTAATTTGGGCTCACTTGAATTATAAATACTCATAGCAGTTTTTATACCACGTTCTTTAATTACCAGAATTGCGTCGCAGGCGAAATTTAATATCTGATTCAATAATTTTTTTTCAGAACTGTTAAACTCACTTAGAACATATTCAGTTAAAGAAACTCCCACCGGTGGTTGTCCGATACCAATTCGAAGCCGTGGAAAGTTTTCACTTTTAAGTGCCGAGATAATCGAAGCTAAACCATTATGCCCTCCGGAACCTCCTTTTTCTCGAATTCTAATTCTTCCAAAAGGTAAGGAAATATCGTCCACAATCACAATAAACTGATTAGAACACTTATTTCGGCTCAAATAATAACTTACCACAAATCCTGAATTGTTCATATACAGCATTGGCTTAACTAAGGTCAGAGAAATATCGGTTATTACAAATTGATAATAATCAGTTGTTTTAAAAGAAACTTTAAGTTTTTCTGCTAATCGATCAACTACCATAAAACCTATATTGTGCCGTGTATTGCTATATTGAGGCAAAGGGTTCCCCAGACCAAAAACAATCAATTTTACTTTTTCTTATCTTCGTCAGTTGTTGTTTTTTCTGCTTCTTCGTCAACTTCTTTAGTTTCGTGCTTCTTTTCAGTAATTACTTCCGGTTCTTTTATTTCTTCTACAACTGTTGCAGCTTCAGCTACTTTTTTAGGAATTAGAACTGATACGATCGGCGTTTCTGGGGGTAATACAAATTCAATATTTTCGTATTTTAAATCTGAAATATGAATAGTCTGCCCCAATTTTAAATTAGATACGTCGATCTCAATATGATCAGGCAACTGATCAGCAAAACCACGAATTGGGATAGTTCTTAAATGATGATCGAGAATACCACCGGCTTTAATTCCTATTGCGGTCCCTTTTAGTACTACAGGGACATGCATAACAATTTTTTCTTCACGATGTATTTTTTGAAAATCAATCGCTAATAGTCTTCTGGTCATCGCTTCACGTTGAATTGACTTAATTACAGCTTTTATAACTTCTCCGTTATCAATTATTAAATCAACTACTGGGTTTCGACCTTTAATTTCATCAAGAAATTTCTCAAACTCTTTTTCATTAACTGCGAGATTAATAGCTTCGTCGCCATGCCCGTACACAACCGCAGGAATAATTCCTTGTTTCCGAAATTTTTTACAAGCTGATGTCCCTATCCAAGTTCTTTTATAAGCTTTAATTGTATTTTCCATAAATCTGCTCCTTTTTATTTATATAAATAATGAACTTACGGATTCACCTAAATGAATCCGACGGATTGCCTCGCCTAAAAGTGCTGCAACGGATAATACTGTAATTTTTTTACTTTTTTTCTCTTCAGGCAATTTAATGGTATCTGTAATAACAATTTCAGATATTTCAGATGCATCTAGTTTTTCAAAACAATTTTTTGAGAACACAGCATGTGTAGCGCATGCAATTATGTTACGTGCACCTCGCTGTTTTAATGCATCTACCGCCGCAAGTAAAGTATTACCTGTATCAATAATGTCATCTAAGATTAATGCATTTTTATTCTCGACATCGCCAACAACACTTATTACTTCAGCCCGGTTTTGTTCAGGTCGTCTCTTATCGATTACTGCGATTGGTATATTATCTCCGAGCCGTTTTGCAAAACCTCTTGCCCGATTTGCTCGTCCAGTATCCGGGGCAACAATCACTAAATTACTCAAATCATACTTACGAAAATATTCGATCAAAACCGGCGCTGCATATAAATGATCGACAGGAATATCGAAAAATCCTTGAATTTGCTCTGCATGTAGATCCATGGTTAAAATTCGTGAAGCACCACTGGTTACTAACAAATTAGCTATCAATTTGGCCGATATTGGGACGCGAGGTTCATCTTTTCTATCTTGCCGAGCATACCCGTAGTAAGGAATCACAGCAGTGATCCGTTCAGCAGATGCTCTGCGCAATGCATCGATGATTAAAAGAAGTTCAAGTAAATTTTCTGCTGGAGGATGTGTCGGTTGAATAACAAATGCATCGACACCACGAACATTTTCTTCTATTTTTACCCGGATTTCTTTATCGGCAAAATCCTGAAGAATCAACTTACCAAGTGAAACTCCGAGATAATCAACAATACGTTGTGCTAACGGGTAATTTGCACGTCCAGAAAAAATTTTAAAATTATAACCTTTCATTGTTAACAAGTTGAATCTCCTGGGGCGGGAGGATTCGAACCTCCCCAACAGGATCCAAAATCCTGGGTCCTGCCACTAGACGACGCCCCAAAAAAGTTAAATAGTTTCTGTAAAAATTAATCTATTGCCAAATTCTCTTTTTAGTCTAAATTTCATTTTATTATCTACTATTCCATATAAACAACTTCCAGTCCCGGATAAACCTACATAATACGCGCCATCCTTAAGTAATTTCAATTTCGTCGCTAAAAGATCAGGATGCTTCATAAACACTATAGGTTCAAAACTATTTACTATTAATGAACCTAAATTCAAAAAATCTTTTTTCTTTAACTTTTTATATATTAGTTTATAGGAAAAATCGCTCTCTGTCAATAAATTATTTAAATTTTGAATAGGTAATAATTTTCGATCATAATCTCTGTAAGCTTGTTTTGTGAAAATCTGATAGTTAGGTACATATAAAACTATATCCAATTTAGGCATATTAATCGATCTAACGACATCTCCGGTCCCTCTAACTAAAGCAGGTTTCCGGTATAAGAAGAAAATCACATCCTTCCCAAGATTGTCGGCAATTGTTTTTAGGGTATTGAAATCTAAAGGATAACCAAACATTTTGTTTAAACCAAGAAGAGTGCACGCAGCATCGCTTGACCCGCCACCTAATCCCGCACCAATTGGAATCTTCTTTTTTAAAATTATCTTAACTCCTGCATTTACTGGGACTAGCCTGAAAAAATATTTTGCTGCTTTTAATACCAGATTATTTTCGTCTTTTGGAATATGACCGCAGTCAGTATCGAAAACAATCCCTGATTTTGTAATTTCTATTTTTAATATATCGAAAAGTTTTATGGGAACCATTATCGTTTCGATTTCATGATAGCCGGTAGGTAGTAGTTTTTTTATTAACAGCCCGATATTGATTTTTGCTGGCGCATAAAGTTTAAATGTCTTTCGCAGTAAATTTTGATTATTTAGGCAAACCATATACTACATCACCAGCTTTAATGCCATTTCTAAAAAACCACCCCCGATTCATTTCTAGGGCATAACGCACGGGAGTTGAAGGTTTGTAACTGATTTTTTCTTCATATGGAATCATTTCATATATCTCGGTAATAATTCCATTATCGGTAATGAACGCAATGCTCAATGGAATTTTTGTATTTTTCATCCAAAATGAATAAATTCCAGAGGTCTCAAAAACAAAAAGCATCCCTTCGTTTTCACCTAAAAATTCTCGATCCATGAGACCGTAAAATCTCTTTTCGGGGGTATCTGCAACTTCTACTTGAATTTTTTTATTACCTAACCCGATTGAAATTTTTTTACTGTAACTATTCGGTTTACTTGCGATATCTTTATCGGATTGCTTTCGAGTTAGGCAATTAAGTCCGAAAATTATTTGATAAATTAGCATAAATTTAAAAATACATTGCAAAACTTCACTCATTGTTTACTTGCGGATATTAAGAAATTACAATTTCCGATAAGTCGGCAACTTTTTGAAATAAACTTCGGATATATTGTAAAAGTGCAAGACGATTGTTTCTTATCGTGGCATCATCAGTCATTACTAACACCTTATCAAAAAAGTTATCGATATCAACTCGCAACTTTAACAAAAGCTCTAGCGCATCTAAGTATGCTCGTTTATTTACTAAAAAATCAAGCTCGTTTTTAATAGTTTGTGCTTTATTATATAACTGAATTTCCTCGGGTTCTCTGAAAAGATCCGGATTTACATGATACATTGTATTACATGTTTTTAAAATGTTGGTGACTCGTTTTTGACCAATTATAAGTTTTTCGAAATCTTCTGAAGAAGCTCGAAATTTGGTTAATGCCTGACCCCGCAAATATAAATCATAAGGGTTAACTTCCGGTAAAGCTAATATTGCATTAACAACATCATAATTAATTTTTTGTTCGAGAAACACATTCCTCAACCGGTCTTTTAAAAAACTGACGATTTGTTCTTCTAATAAATCCGTATGATTGTTTTTTAGGTTAAAGTATGAAAGATTAAGCGTTACTATGGGCTTAAAATCGATAAATAATTTTTTCTCAAGACATATCATAAATATCGCATTCGCTTGACGCCTAATGCCAAATTTATCGACCGAACCACTAGGAACTTCATTAATAATAAAAACACCAACAATATTATCTACTTTATCTGCAATGCTAAGAATCGCTCCTTCAATAGTCTGAGGAAGTGAATCAGAAGTTGATTGTGGTAAATACTGCTCAGCTATTATTCGTGCCACTAGTTCATCTTCATTACTAAGTCGTGCATAAACTCCTCCAATTATCCCTTGAAGCGATGTATACTCTTTTTCACGAACCATATTAGTAAGTAAATCAGCTTTTGATAGATAAGCAGCACGCAAAAGTGCTTTGATATTTACTCCTGAAATTGTTTGCCCTATGACTAATGCAAGTTTTTCTAAGCGCTTTGTTTTATCAAACAAAGATCCAAGGCCTTCGATCCATATAACTTCTTTTTCGTCTTCTACACGTTTCTCCAAACTATATTTCAAATCTTCTTCAAAATAAAATTTAGCATCATCAAGACGCGCTTTTGCTGCCTCTTCATACCAGTGTTTAACTGTCTTTGTGTCACAAGTCGGCGTATCAGTAATAACAATAAAGTACGGTTGAAGTCTCTTACAGTCATGAGATTTCAAGGCAAAAGCCCTGAGATGTTTTTTAAGGGTTGTGGTAAGCACTACTTCAGGAATCTCTAAGTATTTGGCGTCGAATTCGCAAATCACAGGATATGGCGATTCGCAAGTGTTTGTTGCTTCGTCAAGTAATTCATGGTCCTCAACAACTTTGCTATTTACTTCTAGCGATAACTCTTTTAATCTTTTTAATATAACATCACGTCGTTCACTGGGTGAAACTAAAACACCCGCTTTTTTTAAAATCTTAGGATATCGATCAGCTT
>JANXBB010000171.1 GCA_025061975.1 Caldifarciminota bacterium
ATCGTATACTTCATACTCACTATAATAAGATGCACAAAAAACCAAAAACAGGGAAAAAATTTTTAAATAAAAAAAATCTTAAAATATTCTTAACAAAATCTTGACAATCAGTTAAAAAAGATGTAAAATCCAATTCAGAAATGGCTTATTTAACTTACTGCCGTAAAAATCCTCTAAACTTAAAAGAGGAGGTGCTTGTTTTATCACAGCTGTTTTTCATTAAACAAAACTTCGGGCTAAGGCCCGAAAAAGAACTTAAGGAGGTTCAATGCCCGAGTATCATAAAAAAATAATTCCATTAGCACTTTTTCTTGTTGCGATTTGCGCTGTGGTATTTAATGGATGCGGACGTATGCCTCCTGAAGAATTCTGGACCTGGACTAAAGATGATTCAATTCAGATTCAAGAGATTGTTAACCAGTGGAAACCAATATTTCGAACCGTATTTGAAGACACCTTTTATCCGATAAACTACATCTCTGATACAGTAGCAAAAAACATTCGCAAGAGTGTCTCAAGCCTTTGGGTTAAGCAACACTTCTGGCCCCGACGATTTTACCGCACTGTAGATTCTTACATGATGATCGATAGTTTTATCCCGGTTAAAGACACTACTGTGACGGTTAAGATTGTTGAAAGTCTTTTTGGACGAATTTTGGTCTATGCAGAATCCTCAACGGTCTGGTTAGGTGAAACGGTAATTGGCAACAATAGCTATCCGTTATATTCCCGGCGTTTTGTAAAAGTCGGCGCGCCCTATACATTCCTTGCGAACAATGTTACAGTGAGCGGTGTTAATAATGATAGTTTCTATGAAAACTCTTATCAGGGTTATTCGGTGCGGTTTTTGCATTTTGAACGTGACACTGTGGGCAACTGGTATTTAAGTAAAATGTCTGGCGGGGCCCGACTTTTTATCCCCAGTGAAGCTGATGCACCATATCTTAGTTCCTGCAGTTTAAGAACCTCAGCTAAAGCATTACGAATTCTTGCGCGGCCTGATACTACTCAATATGGGATTCAACGGCTCTATCCAGTAGATTCGATTCTCTCTTTTCGGCCTAATGATACCTTAAGAATTCGAGTTTCAAGTTATGATCCGTTCTTGGTTTTAGGTTTTGTGCATTATAACCGCAAGCGCTATGACTTGACTTTAACTACTGCAACAACTTCACCAACTACAACTTTACAAGAACCTCTGCTTGCAACCCCAACTTGGCAGCATTTAATGCTTGAACTTGCGCCTTGGGAAGCACTTATTTTCCGTGGCAACTATAATGCACTCGTTTGGCAAATTCCAATGCAAATTAAACCTTAATTAAATTAGGAGGAAATTATGAGTAAAAATATAACAAAAATTATTGTGATAATTATTACCCTAAGCACTACTGCACTTTATGCTGGTGTAACCGGACGAATTATCGGACGAGTGATTGATGTTGATACCCGTGAACCTTTAGTTGGTGTAAATGTTGTTGTTGAAGGTACAGAACTTGGAGCAGCAACCGATGCTGATGGTAAATATTTAATTACTAATGTTCCTGCAGGTCGCTATAATATAACCGCCTCTTATATCGGATATCAACCGCAAACTGTAAAAAATGTAATTGTAATTCCGGACCAGACAGTAACTGTTGATTTTAAGTTGAAGTCTACAGTAATCGAAATCGACAAACCGGTAATTATTGAAGCTCAAAAAGAAGTTGTGATCCGAACTGCAGTGGCAACAACCCGCACGGCATCAGCCGAAGATTTTAATCGCCTACCGGTGCAGACGCTCACGCAATTAGTAGGACTTCAAGCTGGTGTGCGTCAAGATGAGACTCGAGGTTGGACACATATCCGTGGTGGACGATTTGATGACGTCTCATATCTAATTGACGGCGTAGCAGCACGCGATGCAATTTATGGAGTTTTATGGTCTAGTCCTAAGCCAACAACCGAAGCAATTCAAGAAGTTATCGTAATTACCGGTAGTTTTGACCCAGAGTACGGTGAAGCAATGTCCGGTATTGTCCAGGCAGTAACTAAAGAAGGTGGCACCAAAACGTCAACTCGAGTTAAATACACCACTGATGAGATCTTTCCCAAGCCCGATTTGAATTTTGGTTACAACCAAGTAACCTGGACTTTAGGTGGCCCAATCCCATTCTATAACCGACTGCGATACTTCCTTTCTACTCAGTATTTTAAGACCGATGATTATCGAGAGTGCTTATACAAAGTAAAAGCACCGCGTGGCGAATATGCTGGCGATGCTAAGTTGACTTTTAATGTACCCAAAAGTTTTCCGTTGACTAAAGAAGGATTAAAACTTACTCTTGATGGCCATCATTCTACATATCAATGGCATGCTTATTCTCATGCTTGGAAATATTTTCTTCAAGGAGTTTTTGCAAACCGTGTTCGTTCATATAAAGCCAACTTCCACTTAAACCATATGGTAACGCCTAAAATAGTCTGGACCTTAAAAACCGGAATCTTTAATACTGCCTTAGTACGTGATCCAAGAAATTTTGACCGCGAACGTGCTGATACATTAGGTTTCTGGGGATTTTTAAGAAAGACCGGAATCTGGGACCGATATATTTTTATGGGCGAAGACTGGGTATTAAGAAATCCCGAAGGTCTTTCAACCAAAGATGCTTTACTTACATTATATCGTGCTCCTGGGGTAAAATATTACGAAGGAAGCGATTTACGAGCTGCACGACTTAACCCTTATGGGGTCTATGAAGTATTTTATACCGGTGCTGATCCGTCTTACTTCCATTATCGAACTACCCAAACCAAATATATTAAAGGTGACATCACCTGGACACCGAATAAAGTTCACGAATTTAAAACCGGTATTGATTTAACTCAATATACATTAGCGGAATATACTAATCAAATGCCCAATGATCCTAATCCATTCTGGGAGCATTTTAAAGTCCATCCTTTGACTTTTGCCGCATTTATTCAGGACCGCGCTGATTTTGAAGATTTAGTGATTCGTGGTGGTTTCCGATTTGATTATTTAGATGCCAAAGTAAAGCGGCGGCTGTATCCAGAAAGTATCGGTGGACGAACTGAAATTCGCGATTCACTAGTTCCGGTTGAGCCTAAATATCGCATCTCGCCGCGTCTGGGAATATCATTCCCGATAACCGAACGCATTAAGTTCCGCTTTTCATATGGGCACTTCTTTAAGAATCCGACTTTCGGTGATCTTTACAGCTGCGTTGAGTTCAGTGCTACTGACATTCAGAAACGTCCCAATACTATTGTTGGTAATCCAGACATGGAAGCAGAAAAAACCGTCGCTTATGAGATGGGATTTGACGCCCAGCTTTCCGATATCTTTGCGTTTGACTTAACTACTTATTATAAAGACGTCTATGACTTATCCGGAACAAGAACTGTGCGTTCGATACCAGCTTATAGTATGTATTATAATGTGGAGTATGCACGAATCATGGGAGCTGAGTTTACGTTCACAAAACAACTTTCCAATTACTGGCGCGCTTCAGCATCTTATACATATCAGATTGCTAAAGGTACCGCATCAACTGCAACTGCAGAGTATTCACGTGGGTATCCATTACAGATCGATTATCCATTAGATCATGATATGCGGCATCAAGCTAATTTAGACTTTGGTTTGAGTTTCCCATCTGATTTCTTTATTATTCCGCTCCGGGACTTTGATGGTTCATTTATTGTTCAATATAACTCGGGTTTACCTTATACACCAACTGACGCTCGGGGCAATAGACTTGCCGACGAAAACTCTGCGCGGAAACCTTCGACTTTTAGAATTGACTCCCGATTGAGCAAGTCTTTCCGAGTAGGAAATCTTCAGTTAAATCTTTTCTGTGATATTTATAATCTCCTAAACGCCGAACTCGTCCAAGAAGTTTTTACGATGACCGGTTCTCCATATGACCGCGGTATCCGCTATGTTCCGGGCCAGTTCTCCTCCGGCCTTAGAGTAGGTGATTCCTATTATCATCCAGCACGGGACTTCAATCATGATGGTTATATAACTCAGATGGAAATGTATCGATCGTTTATGGATGCATATAATGACCGATATACGATCCCAACTTACTTCGGAATGTCTCGGCGAATTAGAGTTGGAATAAGTCTTGGAATCTAAAGGAGGAAAATTATGAAGCAAAAATCACTAAAAAAATTATTATTAGGATTAATAATCATCATTGTTGGATTTATCGTTATAGTTCCCGAAGTTGAAGCACGTTCACTTACTAGACCACCGCGCGACTCAAGAATTCGAGATAAAAAATATCTTGATATTAATCGTTGGCGTTGTCCGTTTTATAATGAAGGACGTTATGCTTATGATGAAGCTACTGGCGAAGGTGGCGGTTTCTGGCCTTATCCATTAAGAAACCAGTATATTTTTGGCGCCGGTCCATGGGTTGGAGCAATCAAAGGTTCGGACACTCTTGTAACCAACGGTTATAATCCGAATACTGCTTATAGCGAATTTTTCCCAGCACCGTCATTTGAACAAAGCACCGGCAATGCCTATGATCGAATTTATAAATATCCCTCAGATTGGCCACCACCACAATGGCGCTTTGGTTATGACACGAGTTTGGTCCCGCAAAAAGCTTTCTCTTTACAAGATATGTGGTGTGTCTACTCAGATCATATGGAGGATTTTCATGTCGCACCAGGTCGTCCATTAGGAATCGAGGTCTATCAAACAATCCTCGCTTGGAACTATCCGACAAACCAGGATATCTTCTTTATTTTGTATAAAGTAAAAAATGTCTCACCAGATACTTTAAAACAAGTTATCTTAGGTGCTTGTATGGATCCGGATATCGGCGAATCTGGGTATCATGTGCTTGAAGAAGGTGACATGGTAGGACTCATTAAAAAACGATTCATCGGAGGTGATACAGTACGTGACGTTGGTTTTGTCGGTGACTATAATAACTTAGAAACAAGCTACTGGCAATCCGGAACACCAGGTGCGGTTGCATATAAGTTCTTAGAAGGTGCTCATGATCCGGAAACCGGACAATTACTTGGAATGACTGCGTTTAAAAAGTTTACAATTGATATTGACCCGCCAAAAGATGTTGATCAATATCTAACTTTAGCCGGTTATGATTATCGAACCGGTATCTATTCACCTTATGACTCAATCGACCTTCAACCAATGGATAAACGCTTTATAGCTTGCACTGGGCCATTTAACCTACCACCTGGAGGAGTTGCTAATATTTTAGTTGCTTGTCTTGCTGCACCTTATGGTGATGCCGGCGAACTCTGGCCGAACCGTGATACTAACGACTTAAAACCGCTGTGCAAACTAGCAGTGACTGCCGAGTTTATTTACAATCAAGGATGGCTCTTGCCCGGACCACCAGCAGCGCCTAATGCAGTACTTTATCCAATGGATAAGGCAATAAGAATTGTCTGGGATGATATTGCCGAACGAACTCCGGATCCTTATTATGATGCAGTAGCCTCTGATACTACAAGTCCGGGTTATGATCCTAACTACCGACGGTTTGATTTTGAAGGTTATAAGTTATATAAATCTGCTGACGGTATCAACTGGACATTACTAACCCAATGTGATTTAGACAATGGTATTAAGTTTAAAATTAGAAATGATACTCTATTCTATGGCGATACAACTTCAGGCACCGGCGTAACAACTCTTGCTAATGACCGCGGTGTCTTCTATAGCTATGTTGACAAAAATGTCGTCAACGGTTTTGTTTATTATTACAAAGTTGCAACTTATGATCTAAACTTTACTACCGCTGGTACTCAAATTGATACAATCTCGTTTGAATCCAATCCTCCTCCAATTTCCGCTCGACCACGATGGGAAGCTCCCAATTATTCATCATCATGGGTTAAAATTGATCGCGTAATCGGCGGCACCAACAACGCCCTTAGATGCAGCACGAAGATTGTGTTACCATATCTTGTACCAAAAGAAACCTTAAAAATCAAGTTTGCCGGCCCGGTTTATACCGGATCTTCTACTCGGGTACTTTATCGATATGTAGTGGAAGACAAAAACGGCAATATTGTCCAAGATACAGTTCGGTTCTATTATACTATAGGTGCCACAAAGACTCAAAATTTGCCCCCGGTAGGAGGAACTGAACTCATTGCAAAGACTACATTGACTTTACCAACTCGGGTATATGACACCATCTACCCTATTACCGGAAATTATCCGGCAGATCGGTTAGCACCACGAAATGTCACAATACCAATTGGTCAATGGGCTTATCGGGGATCGGATTATAAAATCGTCTGGCAAGTTGTTGGTGGAATTAAGACTTGTAAAGTGCTTGATGTCACTAATGGAAATATCGAAGTACCTAAAACAAAATTCCAAACAACACCAATTTGGTATGATTCTATGGCTAAT
>JANXBB010000236.1 GCA_025061975.1 Caldifarciminota bacterium
ATTCTTACGTGCCCTTTTGGGTAATTATTACGTGTTTTTTTACGATTGATATATTTAACAATACTGCTAAACCTGCATTGATGCCCGCTTTGGTGTCACCTCGAAAATTACTGCAAGCAAATTCTTTAGATCAGTTTTTAGCTCGATTTGCGACGGTCGCAGGAATGATTCTTGGTGGTATTTTGGTAGAGGAATTCGGCTGGCGTTTAGGTTTTGTTATTAATGCTTCCATGCATCTTACTGCTGGTATGCTTGTTTTTGGAATTAGTGCCCGGTTAGAAAAAGAGTCTACTCAGAACTATCGTCAGATAATAATTACTTACAAAACGATTGTTGAACGGATCATATTAGATTTAAAAGAACTTACTTGGGCAATCCGTAATAATAAAATTGTTGCAATGGTTCTGGGCTCGTTTATGATTACAACAATTATTGCCAGTGTCTCTTATACTATTTTGATATTCCTAGTGCAACAAGTGCTAAATTGGGGCACAGCTGGTGTTGGATTGATGAGTGGTATTTTGGCATTAGGAATGATCTTGGGTACTCTGCCGTTAGGATTATTTAAACCGCGATTTCCCAAGTTGCTTTTAATTATCGCAAGTTTCTTTATCTATGGAATTTTATTTACTTTTGGCCCGTTTTTAATTTCGCGGATTTTTATAATTATCGTGGCATTAGTGGGCGGTTTTATTTTCTCAATAACCGCTGTCGTTCAAAACACCATAATTCAAGAGGAAGTAAATACTACGATTCGGGGGCGGTTATTTGCGACCAAGGATTTTTTAGGTAATATTGCCTTTATGATAACAGCTTTGGCTATTGGTTTGGCTTCCGATATTACTTCGTATAAAATTACCTTATTTATTGTTGGGGTATTTTTACTTATCGTGTCTTTTGTTTACTTTTTGATCCGACCAAAACAATTGACGAACGGCGATTAATTTTTTATACTAAAAATGTGATTATTATAATTTTAGTTGCTAATGTAATTGGATTAATTCCTCTGGCTTCATCACCAAGCTGGACTTCAAATGATAATGATTATTCTACCGGCGCAGGATTTGCTGATATTAATAATGACGGCTATTTGGATTTTTGTACTTCTAACGGTAACGATATGGCACTTAATAAGCAGGGGGTCTATATGAATATTAACGGCGTGTTAGAAACTTCTGCGTCATGGCGTTCCTCAGATTCTGGAATGTTTGGGCATCTTTATTTAGGCGATGTTAATAATGATAATCGAATAGATATGGCGGTAGCATTTTTAGGACCACAAGGTGATTGTCGAACTCGAATATATTATAATTTAGGAACCACTCTTGGAACTTTACCCGGTTGGATTTCAGCAGATACTGATTCGTCGTTTGATTGTTGTTTAGGTGATTTTGATTTAGATGGCGACTTAGATTTAGCAGTGAGTGCTGGTGATGCTTACACTAATATGAAATCTCCGGTAAAAATCTATCGCAACATAGGAGGAATTTTAGACTCAATACCTTATTGGGTTGCTTTAGATTCAACACCGTCCGATGCTGTGCGTTTCTGTGACATTAATAACGACGGTTACTTAGATTTGATTGTCGGCTATCGAAGAAAACTGGCAGTATATTATAATTACAATGGAACAATTGAAAATATACCGAGTTGGCAAATTAATTTTAATAGTTGGGTTCTGAGACTTGCAACCGCTGATTTTGATAACGACGGATGGCGAGATTTAGCCGTTGCTGGCAACGGACAGTTAAGCGGTGATACGAGTTGGATAAAAGTTTTTAAAAACAACAACGGATTTTTTGCAAACAGTGCTTTATATACTTTTAATCGCCGAAGAAGATATAACTCTTGTGTACTGTGGGCCGATTTTAATAACGACGGCTATTTAGATTTAGCCGCTGGCGGTTGGTGGGAAGCGGTTGTTGTATTTGAAAACACTAATGGAACATTTGATACTCTACCGGATTGGTCTTGGAGCGGTGGATATAATTTAGTTTGCGAAGCTTTAGTTGCTGGTGATGTCCGAAATCGATATGTACGAGTCTTATCCGATACCTTTATTAGTAATGGCACGCGAC
This sequence comes from Caldifarciminota bacterium, assembly GCA_025061975.1. GTDB lineage: Bacteria > Hydrothermota > Tepidihabitantia > Tepidihabitantales > CAIPLT01 > JANXBB01. The sequence goes on from JANXBB010000236.1 coordinate 2,079, forward strand.
GCCTATTTTATGTTAAAAAAATACCGATTCATCAACTAATTCGAGTTTATCATAACAATGCGGTGTTAACGCCAGCCTATTTTGCTTATGATCCTCAAGCCGGATGGATAAGTATTAATAGAAATCTTAACGCCGGAGACACAATTATTATTGAATATAAGTATAGCTTATACCCGGATTTAGCAGTTAGTAATTGGTCTTATAGTGCTGGTAACTATCTTTTTTATAACACAACGCCACTTATGACTATAAATGAAGTTTCTTTTGATGATAATATTGAACGCTATATCTCTCCTAATCCTTTTACTAACCAAGTTTTATTTAATCTGCCTTTTATTACTGAAATCACAATTTACCACCCCAGTGGCCGAAAAATTAAAACTATTACTACCGCACCTTATTTATGGGATGGTAAAGATTCTAAGAACCGAACACTACCTGCCGGGGTCTATTTTGTGACGATAAAAGCAAATGACAAAATAAAAGCAACTAAAATTGTTAAACTCTAATTATGCTTATTGCGATTGACGTTGGCAATAGTAATATTCATTTAGGCGAGTTTACCGGGAAAAAACTTCGGCTCAAAAAAAGTTTTTGCTTTCCTCATACTGAAGATGGCTACAGAGAATTCTATACTCAACTTGCAAGATATTCTCTAAACGATGCACTAATCATTAGCGACGCCCGAAGCAATAAAGCTTTGCGAAAAAACGAAGAATTCTTACACATTGCACAAAGGTTTTGCAAGTTTATTATTTTACAATCCAATAAGTTCTGGGGACTAAAAATTCATTATCAGCCCAAACAAAGTTTAGGAACTGACCGAATCGCCGGCGCTTATTGTGCGTACTTAGATTATCGTAAAGATCTAGTAACTGTTGATTTTGGAACCGCGACTACCATTAATTTAGTAACAAAAAAAGGCGAATATCTTGGAGGACTTATTCTGCCCGGAGTAGCTTCAATAATTAATAGTTATCCAACGCATCTACTAAAATACACTCAAAGTACACGATTTATTTCAGCTCCTAATCCAATTACGACCACCACTTCACAAGGAATCAAAATTGGGTTATACTATACAATAATATTACCAATTTTAGAAGTGATAAAAAACTACGAGAAAATGCTAAAAAGTAAA
>JANXBB010000247.1 GCA_025061975.1 Caldifarciminota bacterium
ATTACTTTCGCTTTATTACCATAATAAAAGAAATTTTTTAATAGGACTTGGAGTTGTTGGTGCTATTGTTGTGGCGTTAATTATTGGACTTAGTAGTCGTGGAGGCGAACACCCCGAAGTTCAATTGCGTTTTACTGAAGCCTTAGGGATTTATTCTATGGCACAGAGCCCTGAGGAGTACAATGCAGCTGAAGAAAGGTTTTTGGAATTTACCCGGCGTTTTGGCGGACATTACTTAGTAGGAAAAGCTCATTTTTATTTAGGAAACATCAACTATACTCGAGGCGATTTTAAGAAAGCACAAGAATATTTTGAGCGCGCCTATAAAAAATTAAAAAACGATCTTGTATTAGGACCAGCTTCACTTATGGGAATTGCGAATTGTTTCGAGGAAATGCAAAACCTCAAAAAGGCTGCTGATATTTATTTAAAAGTCTATAATCGCTATAAAAAATCGCAACTTGCACCCGAGGCTCTTCTTGCTTGTGGTCGATGTTATAAGCTTTTAGGAAATTATGAATTAGCCGAGAAAATATATGAGCGCGCTCTTAAAGAATTTGAACCCGGAGAAAATGCCGAAAAAGCTCGCGCGGAACTTGCTTATATAAGAGCGCTTAAAAATAAAATCAAAAGTTAATTTTTAGTAAAGACTTTTTTACCACGATAAAAAACACTAACTACGGTATTATCAACTGTTGCCAAGGGATCTTTTTCTAATACAATAAAATTAGCTTCATAATTCAGCTTTAGCGCACCAATTCGGTTTTCAGCAAAAATCCCATAAGCTCCGTTAACTGAAAACATTTTCATAGCCTCAAGTATTGATATTCGCGCTTCCGGATTTGGATGGTAAACTGCCGATTTAATGCCTAACAATGGATTTAGGGGCGTAACTGGAGCATCTGAGCCTCCTAAAACTTTGATTCCATGCGAAATAAGTTTTGCTAAATGATTTGTTGACCGCCAGCGCTCACCTAGACGAATTGCATATAATTTTTCTGGACCACCCCAAAAATATTCGAAGGCCGGTTGAGCGGAAACTAATAATCCTAAATCTTTAATTCGCTGAATAAGTGTATCATTTAATAATTCACAATGTTCAATACGGTGCCGGTAAGTGTTGCTTTTTATAATTTTTTCCCAAACTCTTACTACTTGATCAATGGCTCGATCACCGATTGCGTGGACTGCGGTTTGTAAACCTTCACTTTCTGCCGCTTTAAAGAAATTCTCTAATTCCTGGTCAGAAAGATATAAAATGCCATTTGTGTGCGGTTCGTCATTGTAATTATCAAAAATTGCCGCGGTATGTGAACCAAACGAACCATCAATTAAAATACATCCACCAATTCGCTTAAGTCCTAATTTTTTAACTCGATTAATATTCTGTGTTTGGTAGAATGGCACAACTTCTATTGGAAAACTTGCTAAATTTTCTACTAATAGTTCACACGACTCGGAATCTTCTTCTGAGCCGAGCATTGTTACTAATGTTGTTATACCAGAGGCTAAAGCGTCGTTTAATGTGATGCGAAATGCTTTAAGTCTAAGATCAGGTGAAATAAACTTTAAGAATGTTTTATAAGTATATTCGTAAATATTTCCTTTAAGAATACCGGTTTGGAATGAAAATTTATCAGATTGCGGTAACAATTTAAGAGCAGCACTGTTTACTGAAGCTGAATGCATATCAGCGCGGAAAATAATTATCGGGTAAGAAAAACCAATCCGGTCAATTTCGTCTTTGTATATGTAGCGTCTTTCTTTAATTTTTTCGGGCTCAAAATTATAGCAAAACAAAAATCCCACTTGTTGAGTTAACGATTGGTGCGCAGCTATTATTTCTAAAATTTCCGCAATTGATTGGGCATCGGAAAGATCCGGGAATATCTTTTGAAGTCCATAAAGCAATATATGAGTATGAGAGTCAATAAAGCCCGGAACAATAAAATAAGAAGAAAATTCTATTTTGGGTAAACTTAATAGGGGAGAGGCTGCAAAAAGGGTTTTAATTCTACCATTATCAACTAACATTGCACAATACGACTGATTTTCCTCGTCCATTGTATAAATCCTTTGTGCTTCAATTATATACGTAGACGGTAAATCAGACATTGCGAACAATTTGGGCAATTAGTTCTATATGATAAGTTTGCGGAAACATATCAACTAAAGTGCAATTACTAAGTTGATAGTGATACTTCGATAAAAATACCAGATCACGAGTAAAAGTAGTCGGATTACATGAAATATAAATAATTGTTGTTGGCCTTAACTGAACAATTTTTTCTAACACTGTTTTTTCACATCCTTTACGGGGTGGATCAATAATTACCGTATCAATGTCTTTAAAGTCACTAATTACATTTTTAACATCTTGAGCAATAAACTCGATATTGTTAACATTATTAAGTTGGGCATTAGTTCGGGCGTCAGCTATTGCTTCAGAATTAATTTCAATCCCCCAAATCCGTTTTGCTTTATCACTTATTGCAATTGATAAGACACCAACTCCGCAGTATAAATCTAAAATATTTGTTGCATCAGTTAGATAGCTTCGTAAGATATTTATTAGATTCGCTAATTGATATGTATTTATTTGAAAGAACGATGTAGCAGAAATTCGGAATGTCCAATTTAATATCTTTTCATAATAAAATTCTTGACCGTAGAGAATTTTGGTTTGACTTCCTAAGATCCGGTTTGTTCTATCCGGATTAATATTTTGATTAATACCGACAATGTTAGAAAATTCGTCAGGAAGTTCTTTATAAATGCGGGGGCTCAACTTGTGTGTTCGGGTCACAAAAATAATTAATATTTCATTTGTGTTAATTCCACCCCGAAGAATAACGTGACGTAAATTTCCCGAATGCTCTTTTTCGTTATAGATTGGTTCTTGCGATTTGAATATTGACTTTTTAATTTTTTTAAGAATTTGGTCAAAAACGGGTAGATGAAGGAGGCAGATTTCAATATCAACCACGTCATGGGTTTTTCGCGCATAATATCCGATTTTGGGTGGTGCTTCCGATAACGGAAACTGACTTTTATTTCGATATCTAAAAGGAATCGAAGGAATAATAGAAAAAGTCCCATGCCAATTAATCTGCCCGTGGCGCATCAATATTTCTTTAACAATATCTTTCTTTATTGTAAGCTGGCCCTCGTAAGTTATATGCTGCCAATCGCAACCACCACATTTTGTAAAATAAGGACATTGGGGTTCGATTCGAAGTGGTGAAGGTGTTATAATTTTGTTTATTTTAGCTACTCCGTAATGTTTTTTTTCTTCCGTAAGGACTAATTCTAATTCATCGCTTAGTGCCGCATATGGAACAAAAACTTTCAGGCCATTGCAATCTGTAATTCCGAAACCACCATAGACTAACTTATCAATTTTTCCTTTAAAAATAATCTTTTTTGAATTTTTTACTGACCGAGACATAAATTAAAAAAGATATCTCTTCTACCAACTTACCGTAACCTTTTTTACTATTTCTTGGGAAAGTTTTTTTGTAGCTTTGCGAATTCCAATATCTTCAGTTTCCTGATTAACATTATATGTTGCCCAACCTGTAAGGTTTCCTGAATAAACAACTTTGGACTCTTCGGTTGTATTATCTTTAATAGTTACTGAAGCATTAATAGATATTTGATATGTATACACTTCTTGATCGGCAGTATATGTTTGTGCAGTTCGTTCGTAATTAGTGATTTGGCACTCAATAATTAGTTGAGCTTTGTTTTCCGGGACAATTTTTAAATTGGACTCAGATTTTATACACGAAACTAACTCATCAAAAAGAATTTCTTCAAGTCCGGCTTTAACTGTACGATTACTAATTACCGGCGAGGCAACTGATGTGTACGGACTTAATATCGGGGGCTTTAATGAATAGCCGCATCCAATAATTATAAAAGCCCAAATAAAATTCCATATTGATTTCATTGTCTTTATTATACCATTAAAATTTACTTTAAGTCAACTAAATAAGAATATTGACTTTATTGCAAATTTTTATTATTTTTTGTTTATGACCGACGAAACACGACGTATTTTATCAGCGATTGGATATATTCCTTTTTTGTTCTTTGTTCCACTTTATTTTTGTAAAGATAGCGAAGAATGTAAATTCCACGGTAGACAAAGCTTAATCTTGCTTTTGGTGTACATAATTTTGTCATTGTCCTTATGGTTAATTAGTGTTATTTTTAAATTCATATTCGGCAACATTCCATTATTAGGATTTTTATTTAAATTTTTAGGATGGCTGTTACATAACTTCTTAGGCGGAATCTTAGGTTTTGTCTACATCATTTTAGTCATTGTATGCATAATTTTTACACTTTCCGGAACCAAATGGGAAATACCAATAATCGCTAAATACGCCAAAACCACAAACCTATAATAACCCTTTCCCTACTTCTGATAATTTATCTTATGTAAACTAAGTTGTAGGTTTTTATTATAGTGAGTTTGGGACGTGTCCTCTATTTGTTATTGAAGTTTTTCGTAATTTGGAGCTTCTTTAGTAATTGTGATGTCGTGCGGATGGCTTTCTCTGAGTCCGGCGTTACTTATTACAATGAATTTTGCTTTCTTTTGTAGGTCTTTTATAGTTTTTGCGCCGCAGTATCCCATGCCAGCTTTTATGCCGCCGACCAATTGAAATATCACGTCGCTTACTTTACCTCGATACGGCACTCGACCTTCAATACCTTCGGGTACAAATTTTTTAGCTTCTTCTTGGAAGTAGCGATCTGCTGATCCTTTTTTCATAGCGTCGATTGACCCCATCGCACGGTAAATTTTATATTTTCTGCCTTCAAGAAGAATCTCCTCACCGGGGCTTTCTTCGGTTCCGGCAAAAAGGTTTCCGATCATTACTGAAGAAGCACCTGCGGCAATTGCTTTTACGATATCGCCGGAATATCTAATTCCGCCATCAGCAATAATCGGAACTTGGTATTTCTTAGCTACCTGGGCACAATTATAAATTGCAGTAAATTGCGGAACTCCAATACCAGCTATAACCCGAGTTGTGCAGATTGAACCCGGACCAATTCCAACTTTTAGGGCATCAACATTTAACTTAACTAAATCATTTACTGCTTCAGGAGTCGCAATATTACCGACTACCAATTGCAGCTCGGGGAATTTTTTTCTTAGCAATTTAACTAAATTTATCACACCAGCAGAATGCGCATGTGCCGTATCAATTACAATTGCATCAACTTCAGCTTTTATCAACGCATAAGCACGATCCATAGAGTCTTTGCTTACCCCTATAGCAGCGGCAACACGAAGTCGTCCTAAATTGTCAACAGTTGAATAACGATAAGTATCTTTTTTTATAATATCTTTTATGGTAATTAATCCTTTTAATCGAAATTTCTTATCAACAATTGGAAGTTTTTCAATTTTAGCATTTTTGAGGATTTCTTTGGCTTTTTCTAAGGTGGTTCCTACTGGTGCTGTTATTAACTTCTCTTTAGTAGTCATTAAATATTTAACTTGCTTGTTATTATTAGTTTCAAAAATTATATCACGTTTTGTAATAATCCCTAACAGATATCCTTCATTATCAGTAACTGGCAAGCCGGATATAGAATACTTTTCCATCAATTGTCGTGCTTTTCCTATTGGATCGTCAGGGCCGATTGTTATCGGATTAAGAATCATTCCGCTTTCAGCTCGTTTTACTTTAATTACTTCTCCAACTTGCTCTTCAATTGACATGTTCTTATGAATTACCCCAATTCCCCCGGACTGTGCTAGGGCTACAGCCATACGCGATTCAGTTACAGTATCCATTGCTGCACTTACTAACGGAATGTGGAGTTTAATGTTTTTTGTAAATAAAGTCTCGGTGTTAGTATCTTTAGGAAGAATATCAGACTTTTGAGGAATTAGTAAGATATCGTCAAAAGTGTAGGCTTTATCTAATTTCATTTCTTAAAATGAAAATTAACTGTTGGGGGTATTTTTAATGTCCATAGCACTGAACAGTATTTATCACGCGATAACTCAAAGGCTTTTTTTAAATCTTCATCCTTTACTTCGGGATTAGTTTCGAAATAGACATTAATATCAGTATATCGCTTTGGATGTTCAGTTGCGCGAGTAGCTTCTACTGTTACTTTAAAAAACCTAAGATCGGCACGCATTTTTTTAAGTATGGAAACGATATCAAATGACATACAACCACCCAGAGCAACAAGCAATAAATCAACCGGTTGAAATCCACTTTCTGTCCCCCCAACTTCTTTTTTAGTATCAATCACAATTGCATGTCCCA
>JANXBB010000259.1 GCA_025061975.1 Caldifarciminota bacterium
TAATTCTTGGATCCTATGGTGAATCAAGTGCTTTTGCCGTAAGTAAACAATTAGGACTGTCTGATGAAATTTTGTTGCGTGCTGAAAAATATTTAGATAAAGATAAATTACTGCTAGCAAAAAAGTTAACCGAGTTGAATAAAGAGATACAAAGATATCAACAACTTAATAATGAGTTAGAATCCACCAAAAAAACTTTAGATACAGTCCAAAAAGTTTGGGAAACCAACCTGGTAAATATTAAAGAAAAAATCAATGAAGAGAAACAAGCGATTCTCAAACTAAAACAATCGCTATTACTTGATTCACGAAAAAAAATTGAACAATTAATACAAGAAATAAAACAAACAAGTGCTGATAAACAAGCAATCAAAAAAGCTAAAGAATATATTCAAAACGAATTGACGACGGTAAACAAAGAATTAGCAGAATTAAGTCCCAACTCGCTTGTTATTTCTAATAATTTTGACGTTGGTGACTATGTATATAGTAAAACGTATAAAAAAACTGGTCTGGTTCTTAGTATAAATAAAAAATTATATACAGTAGCGTTTGGCAATATTAAAATCGATTTGCCGGCATCGGATTTAATAAAAGTCCCTGCCCCTGCTGAAAGTGCCTGTGAACTTAAGTCCGAACATTTTAATGTTCAAAAAAATTTTGAAACTGTTCTTAATATTCGTGGTCTAAATAAAGAAGAAGCGATATATTTGCTTGGTAAATTCTTGGATAGTGCTTATTATAATAATATAAAAGAAGTAAAAATCATTCATGGAAAAGGCAAAGGAATATTAAAAGAAGCAATTTGGGAGCATCTAAAAGATGATCCAAGAATTGAACGTTTTTATCTTGGTGACAGTTTTGAAGGTGGGCAAGGAGTAACTAAAGTAGTTTTAAAATCGCAAATATGATAAAAAAAGAACTAATTGAACAAATAAAATCTGAAGCTGATATTGTCCAAATAATCGGCGAATATCTTCCTCTGAAACCTGCTGGGAAAAATTATCGTGCACTTTGTCCGTTCCATTTAGAAAAAACTCCATCGTTTTATGTAAGTCCGGAAAAACAGATTTATCACTGTTTTGGTTGCGGAGCAAGTGGAAGTGTTATTACTTTTATTATGGAGTACGAAAAGATCTCTTTCCCTGATGCGGTAAAAAAATTAGCATCTAAATTAGGAATTAAGATTGAAACCGAATCAATTCCGTACGAAAATCGTCATTTATATGAAGCATGCGAATTTGCTGCTCAGTATTATACACAATGCCTCAATAAATCTCCAACAGCGGTCAATTATCTCAAAGAACGAAAAATTGCCGATGAAATAATTGAACAATTCCGTCTCGGGTATGCCCCCAGAAGTAATGCTCTTTATAATTATGCCAAGAAAGAAAACTTCTCCATAGAAGCCCTTGTTGAGGCTGGATTAATTGTTAAAAAAAATTCCGAGTACTATGATTGGTTTTATAACAGAATTGTTTTCCCAATATTTTCGCCAGCAGGCCGTGTTGTCGGTTTTAGTGCTCGTACTATAGAGGAAAATGTGGATCCTAAATATATTAATACTGCTGAAAGCGCAATCTTCAAAAAGCGCGAGATCCTTTACGGTTTCTTTCAAGCAAAAAATTCTCTTTATAAGACAGTACCAATTCTTGTTGAAGGAAATTTCGATGTACTTACATTGGTTCAAAACAACTTCAAAAGTGCAATTGCGCCTCTAGGGACCGCATTATCATCAAATCACGCTTTACTTCTTAGACGTTATAGTAACAAAATAAAAATTGCTTTTGATGGTGACCAAGCAGGAATAAATGCAGCGATACGCGCGATAGAGACTCTCCTCAGTGTAAACATTGAACCAACAATAGTGATGTTGCCCCAGGATTATGATCCAGACCGTTTTGTTAAAACTTATGGCAAGGAAAAGTTTCAAGAATTACTTGATAAAAGCTACGATTATATTGACTTCATTCGATATATAATGAGTAGTAAAGAAGCCTTAACTGAACTTTTACGTCTTACGGCATTAATTGAGGATCCCTTGTTTCAAGAAGAATCAATAAACAAAATTTCACAAATTTTTAACATTACTAAAGAAACACTTCTAAACAAAATTCGAACCAACAAAACTCCAATTAAAAAGCCAGATAATTCTCAATCTCCCTGGAAAATACAGTCAATTTTAAGATTAGAGCGTCAAATACTATCCTTAGCATTATCTGATCCTCAATATCTCCAAATTATTAGAAATGAATTACCTGAAGTTCTAGTGAACAATGAAAACATAAAAGAAATTCTTCAAGTTTTGTATAATAATTTAGCAAATGGTATTCTGGCATATAATATCATTGATCAAATTAACAATCCAGAATTAAAAAATTTGTTCGCTGAACTCGTAATTGAAAATCAACCCAAACTTTCCTTAGATGAATTTAAATTGAAATTCTATGAATATAAAATCTATAAATTGCAAGAACAGATTTCGAAAGCTGAAGCAAATAGAAACAACCAATTAGCGATAACTTTAGCAAAAGAACTTTTTGAAACTAAAAAAAAAGTAAATGAAATAAGGAGTAAAAATTATGATAAATAAAAAAGAAATCCTAAACCATATTTTACGACATCTTACTAAAACACCCAAAATTAGTTATGAAGAACTTGACCAACTGCTTCCCGACGAAATACGCTCACCGGAAGAAATTGAAGAAATTGTTGCGGAACTTTCAAAACATGGCATCGAAGTAGTAGAAGAACCGACTGAACCTAAAGCTGTTGCAGCCCGAATTGCTAAACCCGTAATTTATAAAGCCGAAGACCCCACAAAATCTTATTTCCGTGAATTGGGACGATATCCTCTGTTAACTAAGGAAGATGAAATACGGTATTCTAAAATGATGGAAGAAGGTTATAAAGCAATCACTCAGTTCGTCTTTACGCCTCTTGTATTCGTTGAAAAATTACTTGAAGAATGTGAAAAAGTCATAACCAACGAACGACCTTTAGATCAAATTGCCCGAGTTGAATTTGAATGTTTTACCAATAAAAAGGTTCTTAATCGCGAACGCCAAAAATTTATTCGGAAGGTAGAGAAAATTAAACAAAATTTGGATGAGATAAAGAAACTTCTTAACAAACCATCTCTTGCTAAAACTGAAAAAAAGATCCAAGAAATCCAAAAACGGATGTTTAATAGAATTCAAGCGCTTTCACTACAGCATCATTTTATAAATACTTTTATACAAGAATTCAGAACCAAAGCGCAAGAAGCCATAGAAATCCAAGAAAAAATTGACAATATAAGCAAGTTAAAAAAAACACAGAAAAAAGAACTTCTCTCGTTAAAGAAAAAATTACAAGAGTATAAAAACTTTTTCAGAATGGAGCCTGAAAAACTAAGAGAAATTTTAAAAAGTATTGACATCGAAGAGAAAAAAATTCTTGAAGCACGAGATCGAATGATTGAAGGGAACATTAGACTGGTAATTTCAATTGCAAAACGCTATGTAAACCGCGGGTTGGAATTTGCCGATTTATTAGAAGAAGGTAATGTAGGTTTAATCAAAGCAATTGAAAAATTTAATTATCACAAAGGTTATAAGTTCTCAACTTATGCAACGTGGTGGATTAAACAAGCAATAACTAGAGCTATTGCAGATCAATCAAGAACGGTTAGAGTTCCAGCTCATATTGTTGATGCCATAAATAAAATCTCTAAAGCACAGCGTAAATTTATACAGACATATGGCCGGG
>JANXBB010000261.1 GCA_025061975.1 Caldifarciminota bacterium
TTCAAGGAGCAACGCGTGGTGATGGCACTATTGGTGATGATATTACTCAAAATCTTAAAACAATTAAAACTATTCCTTTAACATTACTTACTGACGATCCTCAGTTGCTAAATATTGAAGTCCGAGGTGAGGTATATCTTACCAAAAAACAATTTGCTGAGCTTAACAAAGAACGTGAAGAAGCTGGCGAAACACTTTTTGCTAATCCTCGTAACGCAGCTGCCGGAAGTCTTAAATTATTAGATCCCAAGTTAGTTGCTGAACGTAAACTTGATATTTTTATTCACACGATTCCCCGACCTCCATCTCGAGAATTTAATTCCGACTATCAAATGCTCGAGGTGTTAGGGAAAATTGGTTTTAAAATCATTCCTCATTCTGAACGCTTTAATAATATAAAACAGGTTATTGAATATTGTGAAAAATGGCAGGAGGAACGCCATAAATTGCCCTATGAAGTTGATGGCATGGTAATAAAAGTCGATGAGTTTCAAGCGCGGGAAAAGCTTGGCGAAACTCAAAAAAGCCCTCGATGGGCTGTCGCTTATAAATATCCGCCACTCCAAGCTACAACAAAAATTATTGATGTACTTTTTAGTGTTGGAAGGACTGGAGTAATTACTCCGGTTGCGAAAATGAAACCGGTATTTTTATCCGGCTCAACAATTTCTAGTGCCACATTACATAATTTTGACGAAATCAAACGAAAAGATATTAGAATTGGTGATACAGTAATTATTGAAAAAGCCGGTGAAGTAATTCCTCAAGTAGTGAAAGTAGTCACCGACAAAAGAACTGGCCAAGAACGCAAAATCACAATACCAGAAAAATGCCCTATTTGTCATTCAAAACTTGTTCGTGAAGCTGATGAAGTTGCATTACGATGCATTAATGCTTCATGCCCAGCACAAATCAAAGGGCGATTACTGCACTTTGCTTCTCGCTCGGCAATGGATATTGAAGGATTAGGAACAGTATTAGTTAACACTTTAGTTGATAAAAAATTAGTGAAAGACTTTGCGGATCTTTATTACTTGAGATACGAAGATTTGATTAAATTAGAACGGATGGGCGATAAGTCTGTTAAAAACCTTCTTGCGGCAATTGAAAAAAGTAAACAGCGCCCCTATCGCAATGTTTTATATGCTTTAGGAATTCGACATGTAGGTCTTCATACAGCTCAGGTTTTAGCTACAGCTTTCTCTTCGATTGATAAACTTCAAGCGGCAAGCTTTGAGGAGATATCCAGTATTATGGGCATTGGTCCGACAGTAGCTGAAAGCATTAAAAATTTCTTCACCGATAAGGAAAATTTACGGCTCATTGAACGTCTTAAAAAAGTAGGACTAAAGTTTTCAGAAGAACCCGTTGCGATTCAAAAAAAGCCTCTAGCAGGAAAAACCTTTGTGATTACCGGAACATTAAAAAACTATACAAGAGAACAAGCAACTGAATTAATTTTCCGCCTCGGAGGCAATGTATCGTCAGCTGTGTCTAAAAAAACCGATTATCTTATTGTTGGTAGTGAACCGGGATCTAAGTATGAAAAAGCCAAAGCTTTGGGTGTAAAAATGATCTCCGAGGAAGAATTTTTAAAAATGATAAGCGAAAAATAATGCACGCATCTTTATTATTTCTTTCTTTATTTCTAATGTTGATTGCTGCTTATTGTTCATTTTCAAAATCCGATAGTTTTTATTTGTATCGCAA
>JANXBB010000268.1 GCA_025061975.1 Caldifarciminota bacterium
CCCAAGGGTTGGTCTGTTCGCCCATTAAAGCGGTACGTGAGCTGGGTTCAGAACGTCGTGAGACAGTTCGGACTCTATCCATCGTGGGCGTAGGAGACTTGAGGGAAGTTGCCCACAGTACGAGAGGACCTGGGTGAACGCACCTCTGATGAACGAGCTGTCCTGCCAAGGGCACCGCTCGGTAGTCAAGTGCGGCAGGGATAACCGCTGAAAGCATCTAAGCGGGAAGCCCCTCCCAAGATTAGGTCTCCCGAGTATATCACCGCAAGGTGATATACCCTAAAGGCTCATCGTAGACTACGATGTTGATAGGCCACAGGTGTAAGCCCAGTAATGGGTTGAGCCGAGTGGTACTAATCAGCCGTGCGGCTTATGAAGGTCTGCCACTTTTAATTGTCCATCAAGTTTTTATTAGATAATTAAAAGCCCGGTGGCAATACCGGAGGGGAAACACCTCTTCCCATTCCGAACAGAGTCGTTAAGCCCTCCAGGGCCAATGGTACTGCGCTGGTAACGGCGTGGGAGAGTAGGTCGTCACCGGGCTTTTTAATTTTATTTATCACAAGCCTTCTCTTAAAACCTCTCGCACAAATTTTTTATAAAAAATTATCGCTAAAATAAACTATCATTGCGAAGTGCTTGATTTTCAACAATATAGAAATCTTAAGAAAATTAATAAAACTCTTGACAAAACTTTCTTTTTGTGTATAATTTTTACCGAGGGTATGTAACAATGAGAACAAAATCTAAAAAGAAAGGAGGTGAGTAAGAAATGCGTAATCAAAAGGGATTTACATTAATTGAACTTCTCGTGGTGATTTTGATCATCGGTATCTTGCTTGCGCTCATGATTCCGAATTTCGTTTTGTTCCAGGAAAGAGCACGTCGTGCGTCAGTAAAGAATAATATGCATGTTGTCCAGACAGCACTTGAGGCTTATGCTACCGACCACAATGGAAATTATCCGGTATTAGACGAGTTTGCTGATGATGCTGGTATAATTTATTATCTACCTGGTGGTGATGTAATGGCTGTTCCAGAAGCAATTCCGGGTAATTGGCCAATTAATCCTTATACCGGAGCCCGATATAGCGTAGAAGGTGGTAGCATTGCATACAACAGTGGTTGGGATAATGGTGTTTTTGACGCTTCTGGTGTGAATGCAGCGGTGCGCAGTGATGAGGACGCTTGTCCGTATGCTGATTGGGTGCTTCCATTAGGTGCAGATATGCCCGGTGGCCAAATCAGAATCGGAACTTATCCTGATGCTGGAGAGGTTCCACCTACAGAGTATGGTATTGCGGGATGGGGTAGAGTTTATGCGGATGGCGAAGATCATCCATGCATGTATGATATTGATCCTGCTGATCCTGCAATATTTATTTACTACGTGCTCCACAACTAATTCTCTAACCTGATAATCTTAAAAAGGGGGCTTTTAAGCCCCCTTTTTTATTTTAGGGGTTAGTGCCTATACTATCCAGGGGATATCAGTGAAGTTTTAATAAAAGACTTCGTGGAACTTTTAAGTGTGTATGTTAAGCATGATCTAATAAGATTTTTTGTAGAAAATTAAATCTTTGATTTAACAGAGGACTTAATGATAATTGTAAGACAAAGACGAAATGTGATTTTGGGCGAGGAACAAAGTGAACTCATACGGATTTACCTAAAAGTTGGATATAAAACTTTAAAAGGGTTTTAATCTAATGAAACCAAAAATTATTTTAAAAAACTTATGTAATTTTTTTCACTTTGAGATAAATTTAAAAAGCATTTTAAATCACTTGACTATTTATGATTTATTTATTATATTAGTAATCTAATGAAAAAAAAGTATCCGAGTTCTAAATGTGTAATTGGGAAAAATAATGTAGAGATTTGTATAATTAAAGAGTTTTGCAAAGGTTGCGGAATTTGTGTTGAGTTTTGTCCTAAAGATGTTTTAGGGTTAGGAAAAGATTTAAAAGTAGAAGTTATAAACATTGATGCGTGCACCGGTGACCGATTGTGCGAATTACGATGTCCGGATCTGGCAATTTTTGTTCATAAAAGAAAGGAAGGTTAGCTTAGATGCAACTTCTATCCGGTAATGAAGCAACTGCTTTAGGAGCACTAAAAGCTGGTGTGCGATTTTTCGCCGGATATCCAATAACACCATCAACCGAAATTGCTGAGGTTATGGCTGAAGAACTTCCTAAAGTGGGGGGAATTTTTATTCAAATGGAAGATGAGATTGCAAGTATCTGTGCCGTTATTGGAGCTGGAGCTTCGGGAATGCGGGCAATGACTGCAACTTCAGGTCCGGGCTTTTCGTTAATGCAAGAAGGAATCGGTTATGCAGTAATGGCTGAAGTGCCCTGTATTATTGTTAATGTTCAACGGGGTGGGCCGGCTACTGGGCTTCCAACAAAAGTTTCTCAAGCTGACGTGATGGCAGCGCGTTGGGGAACACACGGTGATCATCCAATTGTTGCTCTTGCACCTTATAGTGTTTTAGAATCTTTTGAACTCACAGTAAAAGCAGTGGAGTTTTCGCTCCGACTGCGTATGCCGGTAATAATTCTTTCTGATGAGATCATTGGTCATATGCGTGAGGTTGTAAAATTGCCTGAAGAAGTTACGATATATTCTCCGCCGCCCCTAACTAAATCACGCGATGAGTATTATCATTATGATGACGATACAAATTTTGATGCACCTTATGCGCATTTTGGTCAAGGATACCGAATTCATCTTACTGGGCTTACTCACCGAAAAGATGGTTTTCCAACTAATGATCCTAAAATAATTAAATGGAAGTTGGATCGGCTTTTAGAAAAAATTACTAAAAATCGTGAATGGCTTCATCTAGTTGATTATCAAGATTTAGATTCTGATACCGTGATTGTTTCTTATGGAAGTTCGGCACGGAGTGCACTTGAAGCAAAATTTGAATATGAACAAAGACATAATAAAAAAATTGGTTTTTTAAGACTCATAACTATCTGGCCTTTTCATTATCAGAAACTTCAGAGTTTATTAAAAAATGCTAAACGAGTTATTGTTGTCGAAATGAATCAAGGTCAGATGACGCGCGAAATTTCTCGCGTCATAAAACACAATGCTGAACTAATTAATGTTAACCGCTATGACGGGGAGTTAATTACTCCCGAAGAGATTTTAGCAGTGCTATGAAAATACCTGAGATATTTGAGTTTATCCGAGTTGATGAACGGCTGCCGCATATTTTATGTCCGGGGTGTGGAATTGGTTCAGCGATGAATGCGATGGTAAGAGCAATTATTGAGTCCGGTCTTAAGAACGATGATGTTTGTGTTGTTTCAGGAATCGGTTGTTCGTCGCGAATTCCCGGATATATTGATGCTGATACATTTCATACCCTTCACGGGCGAGCAATACCTTCGGCGACTGGTGTTAAATTAGCTCATCCGGAGCTTGAAGTTATTGTAATTGCCGGTGATGGTGATTTATTAGCAATTGGGGGCAATCATTTTATTCATGCGGCACGAAGGAACTTAGATATGACAGTTATTT
This sequence comes from Caldifarciminota bacterium, assembly GCA_025061975.1. GTDB lineage: Bacteria > Hydrothermota > Tepidihabitantia > Tepidihabitantales > CAIPLT01 > JANXBB01. The sequence goes on from JANXBB010000268.1 coordinate 3,538, forward strand.
TGATTAATAATTTTAATTATGGAATGACTGGAGGACAGGCATCACCAACAACCCCACAAGGTAAATACGCCAAAACTGCACCTTACGGCTGGACTGAACGCAATTTTGACGCATGTGCTATTGCTCAAGCGTCTGGTGCTGTGTTTGTTGCCCGGAGTACTACTTATCATGTGACTCATCTGCGGACTCTTATTAAACAGGCAATAAAGAAAAAAGGCTTTGCGTTAGTTGAAGTTATTTCCCAATGTCCTACCTTATACGGGCGATTGAATCGCATGGGCGATGCAGTAAAAATGCTTGAGTATTTTCGCGACAATACGATATCAATTTCTCAAATAAAAGATCCTAAAGAAGCTGAAGGTAAAATAGTTATTGGGGTACTTCATGATGTTGAGGCTCCGGAGTATTATGAAACTTATAAAGAAATTATAAGAAGAGCACAGGCACAAAAACACCATGTATAAAGAAATAAGATTAGCAGGAACTGGTGGTCAAGGATTAATTTTAGCCGGAGTGATTTTGGCTGAAGCGGTTGGTGTATATGAAGGGAAAAAAGTAATTCAGACTCAAAGCTACGGACCAGAAGCGCGGGGTGGAGCATCACGAACCGATGTAATAATTTCCGACACCGATATTTTATATCCTAAAGCTCGGCACCTTGATATTTTGGCGTGTCTATCGCAAAAATCCTATGATAGTTATATAAACGACTTAAAAGAAGGCGGAATCGTAATTTATGACACATTTTATGTTCAGGCAACCGCAGCCAATAAAGGGTACGGTTTGCCGTTAGCAATTAGAACGCGCGAGCGTTTTGGTCGGGAAATATTTATGAATATTGTGTTATTAGGTGCATTGGCTGAAATTACCGGAATTGTAAAAATTGAATCATTAAAGAAAGCAGTTGCGAATCATGTTCCCAAAGTAACTTTAGAGCACAATCTTAAAGCATTAGAATTAGGTTCAGAAATTGGGAGGGGAAAGTAAAGTGCAAGATGCTTCTTCAATTGAGCATAATTCGGTAAAAGATTATTTGTCAATTCTTTTAAAACCCCGCTTTTGGGGTAAAGATTGTAAAAAAGTAAAACTAGTTCAGACTCATACTTCCTGGGTGTTTTTAACCGGGACTTATGCATATAAGATAAAAAAGCCCGTCTTTTTTGGTTTTTTAGATTATACCACATTATCATTGCGAAAAAAGTTCTCCTATGAAGAATTCAAAATTAACCAGATCTTAGCTCCGGATATCTATTTTGGAGTTATCCCAATACTCAAAAAAGGCAACAAAATATTTTTAGGTTCTGAGGATACGAAATCGCACGAAGTAATTGATTATGCTATTAAGATGCGAGAACTGCCCCAAGATGCAATTATGACCAATTTGCTTTTAAATAAAAAATTAGGTTTTTCACCTATTAACGAAATAGCACGAATTATCGCTAACTTCCATAAAAAATCTCGTTCGCGTGAGGGTTTTTATAAATATGGAAGTATTGAGACAATTAAATATAATTGGGATGAGAATTTTGTTCAAACTGAACCATTTATTGGAGTCACACTAACTAAAAATAAATTTGAAAAGATTAAAAGTGCAGTAGAAGAGTTTATAAAAAACAATAAATATTTGTTTATCAAAAGAATTTACGATCAGAAAATAATTAAATGTCATGGTGATCTTCATTCAGAAAACATTTTTGTAGTTGATAAGGTTTATATTTTCGATTCGTTAGAATTTAATCCCCGATTCGCAGTTAGTGACACAGCATCAGAAGTAGCGTTTTTAGCTATGGACTTAGAATTTTATAATCACAAACATCTCGCCGATTTTTTCCTTGACCGCTATCTTTTCTATACTAATGATTGGGAGCTTTTACGCCTATTAGATTTTTATAAATGTTATCGCGCCTATGTTCGAGGTAAAGTAACAAGTTTTTTACTTAATGATTCAAAATTAACCCACGCAGAGAAAAACAAAATAAAATTAAAAGCCCGAAAATATTTTGATTTAGCCGAGAGCTATTCAGATCTTTTTAACCGCAAACTTCAATTAATTATGGTGATGGGGCTTCCCGGTTCAGGTAAAACTTATATTGCCGAAAGAGTTGCGCAAAAACTTGGAGCGCATTATTTATCAACTGATATTATTCGCAAAGAAATTACCAACACCCCGATTGAAGAGCACCGCTTTGAAGGTTATGGCAAAGGAATATACCGAGCGGATATTTCTCAAAAAACCTATGCGGAACTTTATCGGCGTAGTTATAATTATCTTGCCGGGGGAATAAGTTGTGTTGTTGACGGAACCTTTGCTTGGGAAAGTTCGCGAATTGAGTTGCAAGACATTGCTTCTAAAACTAAAGCACAATTTTTTATTGTGCACTGCACCTGTCCAGAAAAAATTATTCTTTCACGGCTTAAACGACGCCCCCATACAGCTTCAGTTTCGGATGCAACTCCGGAGATTTATTTTCGGATCCGAGATTATTTTGAACCCGTAAAAGAACGACAAAATTACTTAGAAATTAACACCGCTAAATCTGTGCGAGAAAACTTATTGAAAATTATTAAGTTTATAAATAAAACCGGGTAATTACTCCGGAACAATTTTAAGGAAGCGGTGTTTACCAATTTTAAGAATTTTGGGGTCGGTGATCGTTAACACGTAATAAATATCACTAACTTTCTTTCCGTCAATCTCGATAGCGCCTTCTTTAATTTTTCTGCGTGCTTCACTTTTTGATGGAAGACTTTTAGTTAAAACTAGTAAGTCAACAATGTTAATTTCGGTGCCAGATTTTAACTTGAATTCCGGTATTTCTTGTGGTGCTTGTTTTAACTTAAATACCGCTTCAAATTCTTTTTGAACCTCATCAGCTTCTTGGGGCGAATAATAAAGCGTAACAATCTCTTTGCCTAAAAGTTCTTTAAAAATCTTGGGGTTTTCCCCGCGGCGCATGCGTTCTTCAAGTTTAAGAATCTCATCATCGCTGAGGTTGGTGCAGAGCCAAAAATATTTTATAATTAACTCATCAGGAATTGACATTATTTTTCCGTAAATTTCTCGTGCTGGTTCGGTGATACCAATATAATTATTATAAGACTTGCTCATCTTTAATTTTCCATCAGTGCCTTCAAGCAAGGGGACAGTTATTATCACCTGCTCCGGTTGATTAAATTCTCGTTGGAGTTCTCGGCCGACAAGCAAATTCCAATACTGATCTGCACCGCCGAGTTCAATATCAGCTTGGACCATGACTGAATCATAACCCTGAAATAACGGATATAAAATTTCGTGGATATATAATGGTTGATTGCTGATTAATCGATTCTTAAAATCCTCGCGCTCCAAAATTCGCGCTACAGTGTATCGTGATGTCAAATTTATAATATCTTTACTAGAGAGTTTTCCTAACCATTCCGAATTATTGCGAAACTCGGTTCGTTCAGGAATAAGAATTTTAAAGATCTGTTCACGATAACGTGCCATATTAGTTTTAATTTGTTCCTCACTCAGTGCTGGCCGGGTTTTGGAACGTCCGGTGGGATCGCCGATCATTCCGGTAAAGTCGCCAATTATTAATACTGCAATATGGCCGAGCTCTTGGAATTGACGGAGTTTTCGTAAGACCACAGCAAATCCTAAGTGGATATCCGGGCCAGAAGCATCAATACCTAATTTAACTCTTAAGGGGCGATTTTGCTTTTCACTTAGGATAAGTTTTTCGCGTAACTCTTCAAGGGAAACTATGCAATCTGTTCGGCTTGTTAAAATTTTTAATTGTTCATCTATAGTCATAAGGATTAAAGTTTGTAGGTTCCAAACTCTTCGGGGGGAATTTTTCTAATTGACGATCGTAGTTCTTCAAGACGCGCTTCATCATCAGGAGTCATTTCAATACCAGCCTGATTAAGTACATCTTCAGCAACAAAGATTGGCGAGCCGCATCGGACTGCTAAACCTACCGAATCTGAAGGCCGAGCATCAATTGTAAAAATTTTTCCGTTATGCTCCATAATAATCTCAGCATAAAATGTTTCCTGTTTTAGAGCAGTGATAATTATGTGTTGAACCTTAATTGCAAACGCATCAAGAAGGTTTTTAAGCAGATCAATTGTTAAAGGTCTTTTAAGTTTAATGTTTTCTAACGCATAAAGAATTGCCGTAGCTTCAGCCGGTCCGATAAATATTGGTAAAGCACGAGAGCCGTTGAGCTCTTTAAGAATCATAACCGGCGCTGTTGCTTGTTCGTTAAAAAGCACTCCAGCAACTTTTACTTCAATCATTTATAACTTGCTCCTTAAAACTATTGGGTAGGTCCTTTGGTTGCTGAAAGGACGTTTAATTTGACTGATGCTTTTATGAGCCCTAAGTTTACCGGGATCTCATAAATTCCCGGATCTTTAATTGGACGCGGCAAAATAATTTTATGGCGATTGATATTTATTCCTTGAGCTTTAAGAAGTTCGGCAATATCAGTATTAGTAATTGCCCCAAAAGCACCCCTCCGACCCATTTTAAGTTGTGCGGTAAGCTCAAGCTCTTTAAGTTTTTCAGCCAATTTTTCTTGTTTTTGTTTGCGACGCTCAAGACGTGCTAAAAGTTCCTCTTTGGTCTTTTCGATCTCAGATATTTCTTTGTCTGTAGCCCGAATTGCAATTCCTTTCGGAATAAGGTAGTTTCGTGCATAACCATCTTTTACTGTTACAATATCACCTTTTTTGCCTAATCGCTCGTAATCTTCAAGAAGAATAATTTTCATAGCTTACTTACTAATAAATGATAACAGTCCAGCGTTTCGTGCTCTTTTTATTGCACGTTTTAACTTACGTTGATGCCATGAACAGACACCAGTGAAGCGTGAACCAATGATTTTTCCTTTTTCCGTAATATATTTTTTTAGCTCCTCAATATCGTCAATGTCAATCGTCTGCGCTTGTTTTTCGCAGAATGGGCATTTTTTCTTTTTTATTAGCATAGTATATAAGAATAACAAAAATTTTTTATCTGTCAAGATTTTTCGATAAAATTAAGTATATCTTGAAGTTATTATATTTTAGCTAATTTTTTTACCTTTATTGGTGTTTTGTGCATCTATATAATAAATGAGAACAATGAGAGTAATGGTTAAAATTATTAGGGTTTTATTAGAAAGATTTGAAATAAGAAAAGGCAGGTGATTTGGAATAAGGTATTTAGGGGG
>JANXBB010000270.1 GCA_025061975.1 Caldifarciminota bacterium
AAAATTTTTATTGTGAAATATTTCTGAGGATTACGTTTAATATCTGCTAACAGCTTACTTAATTCATTATTTGTGCGACGGATTTCTTCGTACAATTCGTCGCTTTTTATAAGCTTTGATATTGTACCTTCTTGAGTAAGAAATTTACTTAAGCTGTCAAACTTAATACTAAGTTTTATAAACTCCTCAGCAGTTTTGATCATCGGGAATGAAATTATCTTTATTAGTGAATCGGCGTTACTTCTGAAGGTTAAAAAATATTCCTTTATACTATCTACAGGGATATTTTCAAATTTACTGATAATGCTTTTTAATTGGATAAGGACGTTTTCGAGTTCTAATGTCTCATTAGTTCCATAAAAATTTATAGGCGATTTTCTTTCTACTGCTTTACCAGTGCCTGGGGTTATATTTACAAATTTGTCGGTTCCGAAATAACTTAATGCTCGTATCGCAAAATAACTGTCTTCGGTTAAAATAACATCACTGTTAACTAATAGTTTTACTGTTACAAATTGAGACGTTGAATTAAGCGTTACTTCTAATACTCTGCCTTTTTCAATTCCTCGGACCATAACAGGTGCACCAACTTTAAGTCCCGACACGTCTTTAAAATACACAATAACTTCATAGCCCTTAATTTTCTTTAATTTTCCCGAAAATCCAAGATAACTTATAATTATAAGTGAAGTAGCCAAAAAAATAAAAAATATTACAGCAAAATGTTTAAACAATTTCACGTGACAGATTTTTAAGTAAACTTTTTCCTAACAAAATTTTTTTCCCATAAGGACCTTGCCGAAATTCGGAAAGCAATTTTTGAGCTTCGGCAATGATTTTGGCGCTTTTTTCGTTCGGTCCATGAAGACTTTGATATGCACGTGCACCTGCAATTTGTCCTTCAAGAATTGCGGTTGATGCTTCTTCTATGCCTGCAAGATCACCACAAACGAAAATTTCCGGATTCGAAGTTTCACAAAATTCATTGTGCCAGGGGACATAGCCCCCTAATTC
>JANXBB010000180.1 GCA_025061975.1 Caldifarciminota bacterium
TTAGTAAACTACTAAGGATTACTAATAGCAAGATTAATTTATTTTTGCGCATTTAACGATTTTTTATGTTTTAGAAGGGCGGATTTTATTTTATTATTAGAAAGCGCAAGAACTTCGGCGGCAAAAATTGCCGCATTAATAGCCCCAGGAACACCAATTGCCATAGTGGCTACCGGAACACCTTTAGGCATCTGAGATATCGATAGCAACGAATCGATTCCCAAAAGTTCAGATTTAATAGGCACGCCAATTACTGGTAATGTTGTATAAGCGGCAATAACACCGGGTAGTGCTGCTGCACCTCCGGCACCGGCAATAATTACTTTTATTCCCTGCTTTTCAGCATTCTGAGCAAACTTACGGACGGCTTCAGGGTTGCGATGAGCTGAGATAATTTTTATTTCACTCGGAATGCCAAACTCATTTAGTTTCTTTTGGGCTTCTTCCATTACTGGAAGATCCGATTTACTTCCCATAACAATTGCAACCATAATTTTTCTCGTTAAAACTTTTTAAATTTTTCTTTAGGTAAATTACAGACCGGACATTTTTCTGGAGCTGGTCCAACATGAGTGTAGCCACACACTGGACAGATATTTATTTCGTCTAATTGGAGATCTTGCCCTTTAAGAACTGAGGTTTTAGCATCAGCATATAATTTAGCATGAATTTTTTCAGCTGCTAACGCATAATTTATCGACTGTTCAGCTTGGGCTTCTTTTTGAAGAACTGCGATTGATAAATAAGCCGGATACATTTCCTCAATTTCATATGTCTCACCATCAATTCCTGTCTGTAAGTTATCAACCGTGTTTTTTATATAACCTAAATTTCGTGCGTGATTTCGGGCATGGGCAAATTCTGCGTAAGCAATTGCTCGAAAGAGCCGAGCGATATTAGTAAAGCCCTCATTTTCGGCAACGTCAGCAAAGATTAAGTATTTCATATGCGCCATCGATTCACCACAAAATGCTTCACTTAATGATTTTTCCGTCATTTTTCTCATTTACTGCCTCCTTTTTTCTTTATTATTATATTATTATACAAAGAAAACGAAATATTTCAAGGTTTTTATATTGACTTTTATTGCTAGTTCAATTAAAATTGTATAAAACCGTTTATGAAAATAAAACTTCCATTAGGCAAAGGAAATGTAACTATAGATATACCTAATGAAAATTTATTGGGAATTCTAAAGCCTCCAGCACATTTACCTCATAGAGAAATTGACCGCGAAGAATTATTGGAAAAACTACACAATTTTCTTGGTAATTCTAAAAAAGTATTAGTTATTGTAAATGACTACACTCGGCCCACACCTAACGAACAAATCATTGATATAATTGAAGTTTTACTAAAAAAATTGGACGTGCGATTTATCGTTGCATGTGGTTCGCACACTCCTCCAAATGCGACACAACTTCGGCAGATATTTGGAAAATATATTCAAATATATAGTGATCGAATAATCAACCATAATGCCCGCGAGATTACGCAACTAAAATTTTTAGGAAAAACCCGTCGGGGAACCCCGCTTTGGTTTAATCAGATACTATGGGATGCTGAAAAGATAATTACTATTAATTCTGTAGAACCTCATTATTTTGCCGGTTATACCGGTGGTCGAAAATCATTTATCCCAGGCGTTGCTGGTATTGAAACTATCACCATAAATCATAAATTAGCATTAAGCCCTGAAGCCCGAACACTCAATCTTAAAAATAATCCGGTGCACGAAGACATGACCGAGGCTACAAAAATGATCCCCAGACCAATTTTTTCATTACAAGCAGTAATAAATGCTGACCATAAGTTATATA
>JANXBB010000189.1 GCA_025061975.1 Caldifarciminota bacterium
CTAAACAAGGACTAGACAAATTAATCATTAACGCTTTGAAACTAAAAAAGAAAGCACACCGCTCAGACTTAAAAGCATGGCAAGCATACGTCGCACGCAGTAAAAATCCTAAAGCAACCTTAGACATTGGAATCTGTGGCAAGTACACTAAACTCCATGATGCTTACAAAAGCGTTATTGAAGCAATAAAACATGCCGCAACTTATTACCAAGTAAAACCGAATATTCATTGGATTGAAGCTGAAACCATAACCCAAGAAAACATCAAAACCCTCTTAGGAAATTTAGCCGGAGTAATTGTGCCCGGCGGATTTGGAATTCGAGGCATTGAAGGTAAAATCAACGCAATAAATTACCTGCGCACGTGTCAAATCCCCTTCTTAGGACTCTGTATCGGACTGCAATGCGCTGTAATTGAGTTTGCCCGTAATGTCTGCGGCCTTAAAGATGCCAACTCTACGGAATTTAATCCCAAAACTAAATATCCGGTTATTTATCTTTTACCACAACAACGCGCCAAACGCCTTAAAGGCGGCACAATGCGCCTTGGTAAATACCCAACTACAATCAAAAAAGATACCTTAGCCTATCGGTGCTATAAAAAAACTTTGGTCTGGGAACGTCACCGACATCGCTATGAAGTCAATAACCGTTTTTTACCGATATTAGAAAAACACGGACTTGTAATAAGCGGCACTTATCAACCATCTAATCTTGTTGAAATAATCGAACTAAAAGAACATCCATTTTTCTTAGCAACCCAGTTTCACCCCGAATTTACCTCAAGACCACTCAAACCCCATCCCCTATTTTTAGGATTTATTAAAGCCGCAATCACCAAAGCCCAACTTTTCTAAATAACCACCACCCGATATATAACAAAAAAATGCCCAAACTTGCTCCTTCTTTGCTGTATCTCTTTGACTTTCAATATGATATTGATTTTAACATTATCTATGTAGGAGTTAGATCGTGGGGTGGTGCTAAGGGAAGAATTTTTCGGTGTGATTTTGATTTATTTAAGGTTAAGCTTTATGAAGTTTTAATTGGGATATTTTTTGGGTGTGATAAATAAAAATTTAAGTGTAGGTCAAAAGCTTTGCTTTTCGCTCCTATTAAATCTGATTGATAAGGATGTGGCTTGCGGATATTTAAGTGTTTTAGAGGTTTGTGAACTTGTCTTGACGATAAATCAAAGCCTTGTTATAATTGTATAACAATAATGAAAAAACTTATAATAACATGTTATTTAATTGGGTTCGTAATTGTTTTTTTGATTACCTGCCAAAAAGAATCCCGGATACAAAGTCCAACTCGAGAACTGCCTTCACAGATTATTCGGAATTTTAAGTTTTACGAATCAACGAGTGGTAAAATATTATATGAAGTAAGTGCCGAAAGTGCTTATATTTATGAGCAAACACGGCGGATTTGTGCCTTTGGGGTTGAGGTGTTATTCTATAACAAAGATGGCACAATCACAAATCTAAGTGCGCAAATGGGTAGGGTAAATACCGATAATTCTAATTTAGTAGCCCAAGGTAATGTTATTGTTCGGACTGCGGATTCAACTTATCTTTATACGGATTCGCTTATTTGGGATAATGCACGGCAGATTATTATCACTGATGCTGCGGTAAAAATCATCTCAGCAAAAGGCACGCTTGAAGGTAACGGTTTAATTTCGGATGCGGAACTACAACGAATTGAAATTAAAACTGAAGTTCGTGGTAAAGCCTCTTATGAGTTTAAGTAGGTTCGTTTTACTCTTGGTAGGTTTT
>JANXBB010000211.1 GCA_025061975.1 Caldifarciminota bacterium
GGATTAACCAAAACAAAATACGCCACACCCTCACCAGAACCACCAGCAACCGGCGGCGCTATATGCATCGTCAATACATTGCCCACTAAATTACCCGTATTGTCCGAAATATCCAAATCATAAGAAGGCAATACCGTAACGCAAATCGACAACGTATCTATCGGATACCCATCGTCGTCTTTTACCACAACTAAACCCGTATATCGACCCTCATGAGTCCCAAGCGGCACCCAAACATTCACAACTACAAAAGCCGAATCACCAATATCTAACCACCCTATATTAGGTGGCACAAAACTTATATTCTCATCAAATATATAATGCCCATTACCATCAGTTAAATCCGTAGCCTCAAAAACAAAATTACTTATCGGAGCATTACCCACATTCTTTATCATAAACTCATCACTCGCCATCACACCATGATACACCGTATCGCACAGCTCCCCAGATAACGTAAAATACTCCACCGGCCCTACTAAAACCATTAAATCAAATGTATCAGCCGGACCCTCAGCAGCACTCACCCAAACCTTACCATAATAAATACCCGCAGGCTGATCAGCAGGTATAGTAACTCGAAGCGTCACATAAGCATAACCACCTGTCGCCAATTCAACCGGAGCGCCAGGGAAGAAAACATAACTCGGATCAATAACATTGCTACCACTCACCAACTGACTAACATTGTACGTCAAACCCGTCAAATCCGCATTTCCAAATAAATCCGGATCTCGATTCAACTCCGGAGTATTAGGATTAATAAGCAAAAACCTACCCTCACGCACATCACCCGGCTCCCCAGCCAAAATCAATGTGTTACCAACAAGATTCTGCTCATTGTCCGATATGTCCAAATCATAATAAGGCTCAACCGTAAGCAATACCCCAATCACATCTGATGGCCAACCATCATCATCCTGCACCTGCACCTGACCCTTATAAGCACCAGCACGCGTCCCATAAGGCAAATGCACCCAAACCTCACACTCCGCAGTATCACCCAACGCCAACTGCCCTATTGACACCTGCCCAACAGGCGTCGGGCCAAATATACCAGTCACCGCAATGTACACATTACCCGCAGGAATAAACCGATTAGGATTCAATGTGTCTAACAAATTCTGCACCGCAAACCGCAAATTATACAAATCAACATTTCCCGGACCATCCGGATCAGGATTCCAACTCTCATCAGGATTCACAACCATAAACCGACCAACAAACACTAATGTGTCCCCAGCACCACCACTACCAGAAATCCCATCCTCAACTATATCTATATCCTCATTAACACCTACAAACACCCGCAACATAAACGAATCCCTAACACCAACCACACCATCAACCACTCGCACCCAACCCCGATACTCACCCTCAACCTGCGCATACGGCACATTAACACGCATCACAACATCCACACTACCACCACTCACAAGACCAAAAGGAGCTACAGGCTCAAAACTCACCACACTCGACGGCATCCACGCCAAAGGATTAGAAACATGCACCAAATCATCCACAACATAACCCAGATCACCCAAATCCGCATTCCCAAACGGATCCGGATCAACATTCAAATCAGCATTGTTAGGATTAACCAAAACAAAATACGCCACACCCTCACCAGAACCACCAGCAACCGGCGGCGCTATATGCATCGTCAATACATTGCCCACTAAATTACCCGTATTGTCCGAAATATCCAAATCATAAGAAGGATTAACAGTCAATTCAACCCCAATCACATCTGATGGCCAACCATCATCATCTATAACTTGAATCTGGCCGGTATACGTTCCTGCCCGAGTTCCGGGGGGAATACTAACATATAAATCGACATTTGCAATGTCCCCTAAATACAACTGAGGAATCACTGCATCACCTAATGGAGTCGGTAATAAACCTGCAACTGAAACATGAATACAGCTATTAGGAATATAATATCCCGGATTAGAAATATCAATAAAATTTTGTGCAGTAAATCTTAATCCATATAAATTAGTATTTGATGGTCCATCCGGATCAGGATTGTTTATATCAGTTGGATTAATGACCGAAAACGAACCGAGGTAAACTAAATTACTATTAGCATCTGCAGAGCCAACAATATTATTTTCTATAATATCAACATCTTCTTGTTGTCCAACATTTACTCTTAATAAAAATGAATCACGAACTGTCGGAAGCGACGGTTGATATGCAATAACCCATCCTTCGTAAGTTCCTTCGGGTTGAGCATTAGGGACATAAACTGTGACTTCAACGTTTACACCCTCATCGTCGGGAATTGGACCAATAATTCCAGATGGAAGCGTAATGTTGACACTAGAAATACTATATATTCCAAAAAACAAATCGGTCGCTTGAAAAGCTGCATAAATATCACCTGGTGGTCCAGGAGGATCCGGATCGGGATTATAATCAGTTGTGGGATTTACTACCCAGAAATAACCGGTCCCTTGATTATTGGGGAGCAAATCCATGCTCATGGTGTTACCAACTAAATTACCGATGTTATCGGGGATATCCAAATCCGCTTGCGCAAATAGCGCTGTTAAAGGCAAAATTAAACATAATACGCTAATAAAATAATACTTTTTTATACGCGCCATATTTATCTCTCCTTTTCGAACCAAAGTTAAGTCAATTATGTTATTAATAAACGAAAAGAATTCATCAAAAACAGATAACCTCCTTGAACCCATAAACACTCCTTTCTTGATTTTTTGTTGTTTTCCATTTTCATAAAAGTTATCGCATTTTATCAAAAAACAAATTCCTCGTCAAGCAAAATCTTTTAAACTTAACAATAATTTCGCTTCACGCAATTATACACCTTAAAAAAACTTTGTCAAGAGGGAATTTTAAAAATTTAAGTTTATTAGTCAGTACTTTAAAATAAACCCATTTTTGTTGACTCGGAACTTTATTAAGAGTATAATCTTCCTATGATGAGAAACACTAAATTATTAGTAGTTGGAATCATCTTGTCATCACTAAAAACTATAATCGCTATTGAGCCGCTTTCTTTTAGCTTTGTAGTTTTAGGAGATCGCACCGGTGGCGCAGATCACGTGGTATTTGAACAAGTCGTTAAGCAAATTAAACTTATAAATCCTGATTTTATTATAAATATTGGCGATCTAATTGAGGGATATACTTCGGATACTCAAAAGATAAACCAAGAATGGGATTTAATATTTTCTACACTTGGAAAACTCAAAGAAAAATTTTATTTTACACCTGGCAACCATGATATTTGGGATCAAATAAGCTCCCAGATATATCTTAACCGAACAGGTTATAAAAAACCGTATTATGCATTTTCAGCACACAAATGTCATTTCGTAATTATAGACAACAGTCAAGAAGAAAAAATCTACGAGTTTGACTCGGTTCAATTAAAATGGTTAAACTCAACATTAGCTAAGTACAAAAGAAATGATATTGTCTTCTGTTTTATGCACAAGTCATTTTGGAAAGATGCCTACATTAATAATAAACCCGACACTTTACACAAACTATTTGTAAAATACGGAGTTGACTATGTGTTTTCCGGACATGACCATTTCTATTGCCAATTAATTTGGGATGGGATAACTTATACTCAAGTTGGCCCTTCAGGAAGCCGCTATAAACAATATAAAAAAGAGGAATACGGAGCATTTCAAAACTTTGTTTTAGTCACAGTAAAAAATAATGATGTTATTATAAAAGTCATAAAACCTGATGGCTCGGTATTAAACTCAGATATCGTCACTTTACCTGATATTAAAGAATTAGAAAAAATTGAACAATCGCTCCAAATTGTACAAAATGAGGATACAGTAGAAGTATTAATTAATAATATAACCGATTTCTCCTTTAATTCTCGTGGAAAATGGGAATTCAATCCAAAAAATTGGACCATTGTACCTCAAGAAACAGTAGTTTTAATTCCTCCTCATGGTAATAAGTCATTTAAATTTCATTGGCAAACAGCAAATGAAAGCGTATATCCTTTGCCACGATTTAGCATCTTTTATCCCTATTCTAAGTTAGGCACTAAAACCTATAAAGTTGAAAAATTGTTTCCCGTGCACCGGCAAGCACAATGTTCTAAGGTTTCGGGAGTTATAAAAATTGATGGTCAACTTAACGAAAAAGTATGGCAAAAAAAATCAATAAATATTTTTGGATCAAGCGAAGGGAATGTTTCAAATACTGATCCGTGGTGGGTATCCTTTGCATATGATAAAGATAATCTTTACATCGGCGCAATTTTGTATGATATTAAACCCGATAGCATATCAACTAAAATTACTGAACGCGACGATAAAGTTTACAACGATGACCATATTAACATTATTTTACAACCGCATGTTACTCAAGATACTTATTATCAATTTTTTATTAATGCCCGAGGCACAGTTATGGACCGTAAATGTTACATGATTGGAAAAGATTCCAAAAAAGAGTTTAAATGGAACAGCAATATTATTGTTCAAACTCGTATTGTAAAGTCTAAAGACTTTAATGGTTGGATATTAGAAGCTGCGCTGCCGTTAAAAGATATTACTTTTAAGGTTCCTCAAACATGGGGATTTAATATTGCCCGATTCCAGAAACGCAAAGAAGAAGTGAGTGTCTTTTCTGTACCCTTTGAACATAATCCCAAAACTTTTGCAACTTTAAAATTTACTTATTGATTGGTTATGAAGAAATTTATACCCCTATTATTTTTGTTAAATTTGTTTTCCTCATTATTATATCCTAACATTTTAACCGACGAAGAAACCGCTTTTCTTATAAGAAGTCTCAAAATTCATGGAATCTCTGAATGGGAACTCGGATTTGAAAAAAAATGGGTTTCTGACAGTATCTTTATGTTAAGTGCTGTAAAACAATTAATGGATAATCCCCTAAAAACCCCTATTTATCTTGAAAATACAAAAAACAAACTCGAGATGCTAAAAGAAGACCTCCCCACACTTTTATTGTTTCTCAACAAAAATTTAGATATAAATATTACTCTTCATGATATAGAAAAAATAGAAAAAAAGATCAATGTCAACATTAGTGATACTTCATTTTCCACAATTATCAGAATAATGAAACATAGTTTTGAAGTTGGGAGTAGCTACTTAAAACAAAGTATAAAAAAACTTTCGAATAACGAGCTTGATAAATTACTAATGGCACTACCAACTCTCTGGGGTGATGAAAATGATACTCTAACTAAACTTAAAGGAGCTTTACACCGCGAATTGGGGTTAGAAGTGGATACCACAGCTAAAGTTGATATCGATACAATTCTTGAGCTCATCACTAAAATTGACCGAAAATCACTGTCGTTAGCTTATCTTTCGGTAATAATAGGCACTAAAAAGATTGAGGAACTTTTAAGTAAGCTTAAAAGCGAAAATTTACCCGTAAAAAAACCTTATCCTTATAATAATCTGACAGGAAATGTTTACTATTATGAAGAAACTGAATGGGGCATGTTTATTATTGGGAGTGAAGAAAACAATATCTACACAGATGATTGCGCTTTAATTATCGATTGGGGCGGAAATGATATTTATTGTGGAAAAATTGGCAGCGGTATTGGAGTAATCTCTACTCCTTTTTCGGTAGTAATTGATAAAGCAGGAAATGACATCTACAAAGCTCAAAATAAACTTGGTACATTAGGAGCTGGAATTTTGGGATGCGGAATAATCTTAGATGAGATGGGCGATGACAGCTATCAAGGAAATCACTATTCTATTGGAGCTGGTATTTTAGGATTAGGTGCGATTTGTGATTGTAAAGGCGATGATACATATTTTGGAGGATGTTTTTCAATTGGAGCTGGAAATTGGGGTATCGGCATGGTTATTGACCATCAAGGATCAGATTCTTATCGTGCATACGAATTTTCCCAAGCATTTAGTTCCACTTGGGGCTATGGATTACTCGCTGATTTTGAGGGCAATGATTTATATTACGCGGGCGGTAAATATCTTCATACTCCGCTTTTGCCTAACGATTACCGATCACTCTCTCAAGGGTTTTCCATAGGATTTCGGCCCATCGCTGCCGGGGGAATCAGTTTTTTATATGATAAAAGTGGACAAGATAATTACAATGTAGGTGCTTTTGGCCAAGGTGCAAGTTATTTGTATAGTTTAGGAATGCTCTATGACCACTCAGGCAATGATTTTTATAACGCTACTGAATATGCTCAAGGTGCCGGTATTCATCTTGCTGTAGGTATTTTAATAGATAATGAAGGTTCAGATCATTATTTTTCACGTTTAGGACCAGCTCAAGGTGAAGGACACGACTTATCTGTGGGCATTTTAATTGATAAAAAAGGTGACGATTCTTATTTAACCAGTGGCGGTCAAGGTGTCGGACTTACCAATTCCTGGGGATTCCTTTTAGATACTCAAGGCGATGATTTTTACGGAAGTAAAGAAAAAGGAATTCGTCAAGGTAGTGCAAATTGGGCTCGAGGTTTTAGCGGAGTTGGAGTTTTTTTGGATTTAGGCGGTAATGATGTTTATCCGAATGAAGAAATTTTTGGCGATAATCAATATTGGACTCAACCGGTTTTTGGTTCAGGAATTGATACCGGATTATATCTACCAGATAAAGAAGAAATTATCCAAGAAGAACCCGATACAACACTTAATAAAATTGAAGATATTTTTAAAATTGCAGCAACATGGGATGTAGGAAACGCTAAAAAGAAAGTAAGGTGGGCAAAAGAAAAATTAAAACAATCACCCGGTGAAGCTATAGCTTATATATTCGCTAACAAAATTTCTACAAAAGATGGACTTGAACTGCGGGCAATTGAAGATTTAGCTAAAACTTATCCCGATTCGTTCAAAAGCCCGCTCTTTTTTACACTTTATCATCAAGATCGCTGGGCTCGAGCAAATGCAGCTTATCTTTTGGGCAAAATTAAAGCTCAAGATGCCTTAGACTCCTTATATCGAGCTTATAAAGAAAACCGCATCAGAGCACGAACAATGATTTCAGCACTTGAAGAAATCGGTGACAGTGCAGCATTGCGAATAATTTTGCCCCACCTTAAAGATACCGATGAACCAACACGAATTGCAGCGGCACGGGCGTTAGGTAAATTAAAACATCCTCGGGCGGTTCCTTATTTATATCAAGCATTATCAGATAAATACTTTACTGTACGAATTGCTGCAGAATCCGCATTGGTTGCTATTGGAGACCCGGCATTAAAATATCTCTTAACTAAAAAAAGTAATCCGAAAATTATTGGAATTTTAGGAGTTTTAGGCGCAAAACTTGATACTTTAGATAAAGAAAAAAACCGAAAAGAGGTTCTTGATATTATTATTCCTTATCTAAAACATCCGCTACCAGAAATTAGGTTAAAAGCACTTGAAGCATTAAGCCAATTTAGTGAAGTAAAACCCCTACTTCAAGAACATTCGTCATTAGAAACGGATAAATTTGTTTTGACAAAGTACAGACAACTTTTAAAATAAGTTCCAATTAAGGATACGGAATATTGCCCTTACTTCCCCCACAGTCGGGGGGATGTTTTATTAGAAATTTGCGCTTATCTGCTGTGTAACTTAACCTAAAATGTCTGCGGTTAAATAAAGCTTTAGGAGGTTATAAATATAATAAAAATCGAGAAACCTAAAATAAGGTTATACATAATCCAAAAACATTATCTAAAGCTAAAAGAAAATTTATCAGTTGAGCTATGACTATTTATTTGAGGAATCTTGACAGGTGTAAAATTTAAATTATACTATTTTTATTATGATGGGGGTGTAGCTCAATTGGGAGAGCATCTGCTTTGCAAGCAGAAGGTCGGCGGTTCGAATCCGCTCACCTCCATTTGATACATTAAATGCTAACTGCGCAAGAAATAAAAAAATTAATTGGACCTTATCAGCATAAAAAACTGACGCTTAATCCTAAAGAATGTGCCTTACTTGTGATTGATATGCAAAATGACTTTTTAGATCCGACCTCTCCGTCTTATACCGAAAACGCATGTGAGATTGTCTCAAACATAAAAAAATTAATCATAGAAGCTCGAGCTCATAAAATTCCAATAATTTATACAGCTCACGTGCACCAAGATCCCAAAATTGATGGAGGTATGACAGCATTTTGGTGGGATGAAATTAAATCAAAAAAGACTCTTGTTTGTGGGACTAAAGGAGCTGAAATTATTCCAGAGCTAAAACCATTGCCTAATGACAAGATAGTTTATAAACATCGCTATTCAGCCTTTTATAATACAGATTTAGAAGTTTACTTGCGAGGTTTGGGGGTTAGCGAGTTAATTTTTACCGGGATTATGACAGAGATTTGTGTTGAGTCTACAGTCCGAGATGCATTTATGCGCGATTATCGAATATTTATCGTTGCCGATGGCACCGCTGCTGGAAAATTAGAATTGCATGTAAATTCTCTAAAAGTCATTGCTTATGGTTTTGGATATGTAACTACAACCCAATCAGTCATCAACCAAATAAGAGCCTCAAAAAACATTACGAAGTAGAATAAATTTTCGTTGACTAACCGATAGTTTTTATTTAAACTTTTCGTAATGAAAGGTATTGTTCTTGCCGGAGGTCTGGGAACAAGGCTTTTACCGCTAACCAAAATTACTAATAAACATCTCTTACCAGTCTATGACCAACCAATGATTTATTTTCCGATTCAGAAACTTGTTGAAGCCGGTATTACAGAAATTATGATAGTTACCGGAGGAAATTCCGCAGGTGATTTTTTACGACTCTTAAAAAATGGCAAAGATTTTGGACTTCGGCGACTGCATTATACTTATCAAGAAGGCGAAGGCGGAATTGCTGAAGCGTTAGGATTAACCGAAGAGTTTGCCGAAGGTGAAAGAGTTGTAGTAATTTTGGGTGATAATATTTTTGAAGATAACTTAACGCCGTATATAAAAGATTACGAAAAACAACCTGCCGGGGCCAAGATTCTCTTAAAAGAAGTTCCCAATCCTGAACGATTCGGTGTTGCCGAAATTATTAATGGTAAAATTACTCGAATCATTGAAAAGCCCAAAATACCGCCGTCGAACTTTGCAGTTACGGGAATATATATGTATGATCAAGAAGTCTACGGTGTAATAAAGACTTTAAAACCCTCAGAACGGGGCGAATTGGAAATAACTGATGTCAATAATTACTATTTAAACAAAAATGCTTTAACTTATGATATTTTAAAAGGTTGGTGGCAAGATGCTGGTTCTTCTTTTGAGGCTTATTATCGCGCAATTTCTTTAATTCGTTCTTTGCG
>JANXBB010000269.1 GCA_025061975.1 Caldifarciminota bacterium
GTGAAAACCTTAGTCAATGAGCGTAAAGGTGCTGGAGTATACGATGTAACCTGGAACGGAAAAGACGAAACAGGCCAAAAAGTCCCCCAAGGAATCTACTTCTACACATTCGAAACCTCTAACCATAAATCAACAAAAAAACTTCTCTTTATCCGTTAAATAAAATACTAACATAAACTTAAAGCCCAAGGTAATTTAAAAACCTTGGGCTTTTTATTTTAAAATATCTTTACTAAAAGGATAAGGAATAAGTGCTGAAAGTTTGAGGCGTTTTATTTGGTTTTGCTCATTAATTATCAGTAATTCTAAATTAGGATTAAATTCAATTAATGTTTGACGGCACGCGCCACAAGGATAAGTGAATACTTTGCTTTCAGTGTAAATTGCTAATTTTATAATATCGTAGGCACCTTCAGATATTGCTTTGAAAAGCGCAACTCGTTCAGCACATATTGTCAATCCGTACGAGGCATTTTCAATATTAGTTCCAGTAAATATTTTACCGTCTTTAGTCAATATCGCACAACCGACCTTAAATTTCGAATACGGTGCATATGCAAATTTTAGAGCGTTTTTAGCGTGAGCAATTAATTCTTTTTCTTTATTATTCATATTCTAATTTCCTTATAAAAACTTTTTCCGAAAGCCAGCGAAGGTAAATGGAGATATTCAGCAATTGTTTGTCCTAAATCAGCGAATGTTTTTCGAATACCTAAACTAACTCCTTTAAGAATTTTTTTTCCATAAACAATTAACGGAACATATTCCCTTGAATGGTCTGTTGAGGGGGTAGTTGGATCATTACCATGATCAGCAGTTATAAATAGAATATCGCTATCAGTTAATGCGTCAATTAACTCCGGAAGTCGCCGATCAAATTCTAAAAGTCCCTGATAAAAGTTTTCGCAGTCATTACGATGTCCCCAATCCATATCAAACTGAATAAAATTTGTAAATATTATTCCGTTTCGATATTTTTTTATTGCCTGTAAAGTTAAATCAAAACATTCCATATTATTTACTGAATGATAGGAAACAGTGTATCCTTGATGTGCAAAAAGTTCATCAACTTTTCCAATTACCACCACTTCATACGAATTTTCTTTGGCAATATCTAATAAAGTAGGACGTGGGGGCTTAAGCGAAAAGTCTCGGCGATTTTTAGTACGAATAAAATTTCCCGGAGTGCCAGTAAATGGACGAGCAATTACTCTGAGTACTGCATGTTCACCGGTTAATATTTTGCGTGCGATAAGACACATTCGATATAATTCTTCGAGAGGAATAACTTCTTCATGCGCTGCAATTTGGAAGACACTATCAGCTGAAGTATATACAATTGGTCTTTTGGTCTTGATATGTTCGGCGCCTAAGCGATTTATAATTTCAGTGCCTGATGCTGCAACATTTCCTAATACTTTACGACCAATAGCCGATTCAAATTTCTCAATTATTTCCTGAGGAAATCCATTAGGATAAACCGGAAAGGGCTTATTTAAAACCACTCCCATTAGTTCCCAATGACCGGTTGTTGAGTCTTTGCCCGGTGAAAGTTCAGCCATCTTGCCGTAACAACCTAAAGGATATTGAACTCTATTGATTCCTTTAAGAGTTTCAATATAACCCAGCCCTAAATTCTCTAATGTTGGAAGATGAAAGTTAGGGATTTTTTCTGAGAGATGTTTTAATGTATTAGAATCAGTATCATTATATAAAGCAGCATCAGGAAGTGCTCCAATTCCAACACCATCTAACAACAAAATAATCGCACGACGCATTGAGAAAAAGTTAAAAAATTAATGCCGGAGGCGGGAGTCGAACCCGCACGCCTTAACGGCCTACGCCCCTCAAACGTATGTGTCTGCCAATTCCACCACCCCGGCATACTTAAAAATTATAATAAAGCAATGTTCCGATGTCAACAACAATATCATACAAGTTATCACGAGTTGTAAAATCAGTTGATGTTGAGAGTAAAAAACGAGTATAAATTTCGGGCAAAGCCGTAGTTTTGTTAATCACTTGAGAACTTCTGAGAATAGAAAATTACCAAGATTTCTGACCTTCGATTTTGTAATAAGTTTTGGTATAGGGGACGGTATGGGATACCCGGGTCTTTACTTTTTAGTCATTTATACAGATTCCAATTAACATTTTGTGTACTTATAATAAGTCCAAGCATCCTTGATAATTGTTTTTAAATCCGACTTTAATGGTCTGAAGCCTAATTCATTTTTGATTTTACTAGGATCAGCAATTAATACCGGACAATCTCCTTTTCGTGGTCTACCAAAACGGAATTTTATTTTTTTCCCAATTACTTCTTCAGCAGTTTTAAGGACTTCATAATTCGAATAACCTTGACCGGTGCCAACATTATAAATTGCACAATTTTCTTGCGTTGTAATATTAAGAGCCATTATATGAGCAGTTGCCAGGTCATAAACATGAATGTAATCTCTGATGCAAGTTCCATCGGGTGTTGCGTAATTACGACCATATATTGTAAATATTTTATTATTGTGAGCAGCTTCAATAATTAATGGAATAAGATGGCTTTCTGGTTTATGATTTTCACCCCACATTCCATCACAAGTGATATAAGCACCGGCAACATTAAAGTATCTAAGTATAACTCCACTAATTAATTTGCTTTTTGTATATTCCAAAAGAACAAGTTCAAACAATTTTTTTGCTTGACCGTAGGGATTAATCGGTGCGAGAGGAGCATTTTCCGTAATTGGTACAGAATTAGGAATTCCGTAGACTGCAGCAGTTGAGGAGTAAATAAATTTAGGACATTTATATTTAGCCGCAGTTTCTAATAATATAAGGGCGTCACGGAAATTATTATCAAAATATTTTTGAGGATTCTTAACTGATTCTTCGATACGAATTAAAGCTGCAAAATGAATTACACACCTAATCGGATATTTACGGAATATTTTATATAACAAATTTTTATCGCCAATATTACCATAAAAAAAATGCACACCGCGAGGCAGCGCTTTTACTGATCCTGAAGATAGATTATCAATTACTATTACCGGGTAGTCTTGTTCTAAAAGCAGTTTACATGTGACTGAACCAATATAACCAGCACCACCGGTAACCAAAATCCAGTCTTTTTTCATAATACTATTAACAATAATGAAAAAGTACAAATTAGTCAATAGGACATCGTTGACACAGTCGATTTAATAAATTAAACTTTTCTAAAGAAATTTTGTCTAATAATATAGAGTGGAAAATTGAGCGAGATAAATAATAAAAAAATTGTTGAAGAAAATGCGCCCCAAAATGGAGTCAATGGAGAAGAATTAACTGACCATGAGATTATCAGAAAATTCAAAGCAGGGGATAAGAAGTGCTTTGAAATACTTGTTCGGCGATATTATGAAAAAATATATCAACTTGCTTATCGTATGACACAAAACCGCGACGACGCTTGGGATATAACGCAAGAAAGTTTTCTTCGAGCTTATATGAATATAAAGAAATTTCAGGAAAAGTCTTCGTTTTATACCTGGTTATATCAAATTTGTCTTAATCAGTGTTATAATTATTATAAGAAAAAGCAACATTCAAAAAATACCATATCATTAGATTTTCAACCGGGACAAAATATTGAATACTCTCAAACTGTAAGAAGTACTATCAGAGATGATCCGGAATCTATTCGCCGCCAACAATATCTTGCTCAAAAACTTTCATGGGCAATTAACAAGCTACCTCGAAAACAGCAGCTTATTTTTATTATGCGCCATTTCGATGACTTAACATACGAACAAATTGCTCACAAACTAAGAATTTCAGTTGGTGGAGTAAAATCAAATTATCATCATGCAATTAAAAAATTGCAAAATTTATTAGCCGATTGCTTAAATGAATTGTAACCAAGTTACTAAAAAACTTCTTTATTATTTACTAGCTGAGCTTAACTCAACGGAATATGATGCAATTAGTAAACATTTAGCATCATGTTCAAATTGTCTTAAAGTTCTTAATCAGCACAAAACATTTTTGGCGATTCTGTCTGAATTGAAAACTGAAAAAATTTCTTGCAATGTTGATCTTTTCTTGGCAGAATTTAATCAAAGAGTAAATCGTTGTATAAATCGAACTCAGCGAAAATTACGTTTGTTCCGAATACTTATACCAACATTTTCTTTGGCAGCAGTAATTTTATTAGTTGGTATTTTTATGAAAAATATCCCGAAATCAAATGATTATGAGACAATCATTGATGAAGCCACAATTACATCTTTAGCTTCAGAGTTTAGTAATGATCTTATTTGGGCAGATATAAAAAATAAAATAAACGAAGCTCAACCGCATATCGACGAAATTTTAGCGATGATTGATAACGAGGTTTTTGAGTCTGTTGACGTGTTGCTTACAGGGCTAACTCCGGAAGCAAAAAAACGCTTTATTAATATGTGTTTAACAAAATATAAAATATCACCAAATAAAGAATTTTTAAAATCTAAAAAAGGAGGATAAACTATGGCTAAAATAATAGCAATAATCAGTATAATTTTAATCAACCCTATTTCTTATGGTAGATGTATGACTCAGCCGGCGTGTCCGATTGAATGTCAAATGCTTGAAGATATATATGCTGGTGATTATTTAATTGAAGACCGAGAAGAAGATCCGCGAGATATTATTGAGCATGTTAAAATTTACCGTTTAACAGAATTATTAAATCTTACTGAAGATCAAAGTGTTAAATTTTTTCCTCAATTAAAAGAATTACGTCGTCTCCGTGAGGAATTTCGGCTAAATCAGCAGAAGTTACTGCAGCGAATAAAAGAATTCATAAACCGTTCAGGAAAAAGTGAAACTGATTTAAAAGCACTCATCGACGAATACGAACAGCTTAAAAAGAAATTTTACGAAGACGAAGCTAAAATCCACAAAGAAATCAGCAAAATTCTTAGTCCTGAGCAGTATGCTAAATTTTTGATGTTTCAGGCCCAATTTGGTGAAGAAATCAGAAGAATGATTCGTGAAGCATCTCGACGTTCCCGAGAGATGCGTCCCCGGCTGCGGTTTTGGTAATTAGTTTTTTTAACAATTAAATAGCAGAAGAAGTTCATCGCATCACTTGCTAATTTTATTTTAAAAGGTATAATTTATATGTGAACTATTTTATTGCCTCAAATAAACTGGATTTAAGTTTAAAAAAACTGTTTACACTGTTTTTGAAAATCGGAGCAATAAGTTTTGGCGGCGGAGCACCAACAGTTGCTTTTTTACACAAATATTTAGTTTTAGACAGGAAGTTGATAACCGAAGATGATTTAGCTAAGGCGGTTACTTTAGGCCAGCTAATTCC
>JANXBB010000272.1 GCA_025061975.1 Caldifarciminota bacterium
GTGAAAACCTTAGTCAATGAGCGTAAAGGTGCTGGAGTATACGATGTAACCTGGAACGGAAAAGACGAAACAGGCCAAAAAGTCCCCCAAGGAATCTACTTCTACACATTCGAAACCTCTAACCATAAATCAACAAAAAAAATAATATATACAAGGTAAAAAATTTTATGAAAAATCATGAAACAGTATTAGTTTTTGCTTTATTTCTTTATGCTATCACTAACATTTATGCATTAACCGGGGCAAAATATCTCATAATTACTCCGGAAAACTATGTTTCTGCGGTCCAACCATTAGCAAACTGGAAAACCAAAAAAGGAGTAAAAACTCAAATTGTAACTACATCCCAAATAGGAAGTTCATCAACTCAAATAAAAAACTTTATTGTGAATGCTTACAACACCTGGGATATTCGACCAGAATATATCTTACTTGTGGGAACAAGTAGTTCAATTCCATCTTCGGGAATTTCTGATGATTACTATGCAGATGTTAGTGGGAATTATCTAATTGAACTCAGTATCGGAAGAATTCCGTGTACTTCGGTCTCGCAATGTAGTAATATTATTAATAAAATTATTGCTTATGAGCGTAATCCTTATATGCTGGATTCAAGTTGGTTTATTAAAGGTACTGTTATAATTAGAGAAGATGGCTCAACTCCACCGGATAATGTATATTGGGAAAATGCCCGATATATTGCTGGCCTTTGGCGAAGCTATGGTTACGCCCAAATTGACACCTTCTCGCGATTAATGGGGCATTCGGCGACAAATGTTATAAATGCAATAAACGAAGGACGAATGTTTGTTGTATATCGAGGCGAAGCTGTGTCTAATTGGTGGAGTCCTTTTGCAATGTCTCCGGATAATCTATCAAATGGCTATAAAACGCCGATTGTAGTTTCAGGAACTTGTCAAACAATGTCCTTATCGGATAATTCCTACCTTGGCAATACATTCATGATTACCGGCTCAGCACTCTCTCCTAAAGGTGCTGTAGCATTTTTAGGCACAACTCGCGTAGCAAGTGGTTCAAATTTAGCGTTAAATCGAGGAACCGTAACTAAGGGAATTTTTCAAGCAATTTTTGGCGAAAGAATTTGGCGTATAGGAGATGCTTTAAAACGGGGAAAATTTCTTGTTGACTCAATCCGACCTCCCAATTTTACTACCGAAAGATATTCAGAATGGGAACTTTTTGGTGATCCGGAAATGGAAGTTTGGACTTATATTCCCCAACGACTTACAGTGCAACACGATACTATAATTCCTTTGGGTTCGCAAAATTTTACAGTCACAGTTTCTGATCATCAATTACCATTAACAGGAGCAAAAGTGTGTATTATGATGGATACTTTAATTTACGAAACTGCATTAACAGATCACACAGGAACCGCTACATTTAATATTACACCAAACGCGCAAGGCATATTGTATGTGACTGTTACCGCACATAATTATCTCCCCTATGAAAAAGAAGTTACAGTTGCGGCTACTGGAATACATAAGGAGGCTAACTCTGAAAACAAAGTTAATAAATCAAGTTTACTTTTTAATTTGGAACCCAATATAAGCTCCGGTGAGCCGGTAAAAATTTCTTTTAGTCTTTTCCAACCGAGTTCGGTTAGTTTTAACGTATATAATCACTCCGGTGCGTTAGTCAAAACCTTAATTTCTAATCAAACTTTACTACCCGGTATCTACAATGCAAATTGGAATTTATTAGACAATGCTGAGCAAAAAGTCCCTAAAGGTATTTATTTCTGCAAATTAACCACTGAAACTAAAAGTTTAACAAAAAAAATAATCGTGGTTCGCTAAAAGTTTTGTTGTTTTTAAACCACTGCAACTATATTGAGTTTTAAAAACTGGCTAAAAAACTCTTGACTTTTTAGCCTTTACTAAATAAACTTAATAATAGAAATTAAACTTTGATAAAAAATAAAAAGGAGATTAATTTATGTCAGGCCATTCTAAATGGGCAACAATAAAACATAAAAAAGCTAAGGCCGATGTTGAACGGGGCAAGTTGTTTTCAAAATTAATCAGAGAAATCACTACCGCAGCGAGGTTGGGCGGTGGTGATCCTGAAGCTAATCCGCGATTACGAAGTGCAATTGAAGCAGCAAAAGATGCCAATATGCCACTTGAGAATATCGAACGTGCAATAAAAAAAGGCACCGGCGAACTTCCCGGAACTTCATATGAGGAGGTTGAATACGAAGGATACGGTCCAGGGGGTGTAGCGATTATCGTAAAAGTTTTAACCGATAATAAAAATCGCACGACATCAGAAATTCGTCATATCTTCTCAAAATATGGTGGCAACTTGGGTAGCACCGGCTGTGTTTCATGGCAATTCAGTCCCAAAGGAATAATTATTATTCCGCGTGAAGGTGTTGACGAAGATAAAATATTCGCAATTGCATTAGAAGGTGGAGCTGAAGATGTTAAGACTGACGAAAATTCTTATCAAGTCATTACACCGGTTGAAAGTTTTTATAAAATTAAAAAGCAATTCGAAGCCGAAAAAATTCCAATTTCTCATTGTGAACTAACCAGAATTCCTCAAAGTACAGTAACCTTAGATGAAAAAACTGCCGAACGAGTGTTAAAAATGTATGAAGCATTGGAAAACCATGACGATGTCCAGCACGTGTATGCGAACTTTGATATCTCCGATGAGATTATGGAACGAATCTCGGCCGAAGTCATGAAAAACGACTAGAGCGAATAGTTGTTTTTAGATTTAAAATTGTGCCGTCGGTATCTCATAAGTCAGGTGTGAAAATAATGGGACTTGATCCCGGTTTAGTAGCTACAGGATATAGCATTGTCATAAATACAAAATGTCTTGCATACGGTGTAATAAAACCTGATCCTAAAAGCGATTGGATTTGTCGAATTGGCGAAATTGTAAAACATCTAAAAAAGATCATTCGTAACTATCAGCCCGAGGTTTGTGTTGTAGAAACATTGTTTTTTCGAAAGGTTTCAGCAAGAAGTATTATAACTTCAGCTCACCTTCGCGGAGCAATACTTTATCTATTATTTTCTGAAAAAATTCCTCTGGTTGAAATTACCCCTGCTAAAATAAAAAAAGCTGTTACCGGCAATGGTCGAGCTTCAAAAGAAC
>JANXBB010000050.1 GCA_025061975.1 Caldifarciminota bacterium
AATTGCAAGTTTTATTAATCCTTTAGTTGGATTATGCGGTCTTTGGGGACTTTTGGCATCGTTAATTTTTGCTTGGTTACTTCATTTTACTGATTTTTCTGGTGGGGCACATTATTATAATTTTAATAGCCTACTAGTTTCATTAGGTGTAGGGTATTTTTTGGGTCGGTCCTTTAATAATTATCTAATACTTTTCGGAATCGTATTTCTACTTGCACTTTTTGTTACAGTGCTTTCAGTTAGTCTTGAAAACTTTTTACGGACTTTTTTGACTTTGCCGGTTTTAAGTTTACCATTTGTTTTAGTACTACTATTAACGTTAGCAATATATAGTAAAATCAGTAGTAACGTTCTATATTTCGAAAGCTTCAAATATTTAGAACACTTCTTGCCTCACTGGTTTAGTTTCTATCTAAAAGGTTTAGGAAGCATTATTTTTAATCCTAATTTACTGAGCGGCGCTTTACTGTTATTGGTAATTCTGATTCATTCACGAATCTCTTTTTTGCTTTCCTTGATCGGTTTTTTTGTGGGCTATGGGGTATTAAATGCTTTAGGAGCTTTAACCGAAAGCACCTTGATGCTATTAGGTTTTAATACAATACTTACTGCGATAGCAATAGGAGGAGTTTTTTTTGTACCTGATATTACTTCAGTGCTTTTAGGTATCTTTGCAAGTGCTCTAGGAGTAATTTTAGGTTTAGGTTTTCAGAATTTTTTAGCACCTTGGGGGCTTCCGGTAATAGCAATTCCGTTTAATCTTGTAGTGCTGGTGATTTTATACGGATTTAAGCACCGCCTAAGTAATATTCGACCTTATCTCATTCCTTTTTATTTGGGTTCACCAGAAGAAAATTTAGAATATTATAACATGCGAATATTAAGATTTGCCGGGAGTAGTTTTTACCAGTTTTATTTACCGTTTAATGGTGAATGGTTTGTTAGTCAAGGCAACAACGATGAAATTACTCATAAATATGACTGGCAATATGCTTGGGATTTTGAAGTAATTGACAATGATGGTAAAAATTTTATTAAAGATGGCACAGAACTTACTGATTATTATGCATTTGATAAACCAGTTTTGGCACCAGCATCAGGCACGGTAATTAAAGTTGTTGATTGGATTTCCGATAATCCAATTGGCCAAGTAAATACTAAAGACAATTGGGGTAACTTCATAATCATTGAGCATAATCCACGACTTTATTCGCTACTTGCGCATCTTAAACAGAATAGTGTTAAGGTCCGTGAAGGGGAGTTCGTTAAAGCCGGTCAAGTGCTTGCAAGTTGCGGTAATTCCGGTCGGTCTTTAGTGCCTCATTTACATTTTCATGTTCAAACTAATCCCGAAGCGGGTTCACGGACTATTAAAATTGATTTAGTTAATTATTTACGCCGTTGCTGTTTCGAACAAAAACCAGAGTCAGAATTGACATGGATAAAGATCGGAGTTCCACAAAAAAACGAATGCGTCAGTAACTTATATTCCGAGCCCTATCTTCAAGAAATGCTTAATTTTCATTTAGGCAATAAACTCAGTTACCAAGTTAATCTTAACGGCGAGAGTTTTTATGAAGCCTGGGAAGTCAAAATTGATTTTTGGGGAAATTTATATCTTGAATCAACCCGCAAAGCCAAAGCAATATTTAGTGTTTATCAAGGGATATTTTATCTTCTAAAATTCGAAGGAAATCGTAAAAGCGCTCTTTATGCC
The DNA here is from genome assembly GCA_025061975.1 of Caldifarciminota bacterium. Lineage (GTDB taxonomy): Bacteria > Hydrothermota > Tepidihabitantia > Tepidihabitantales > CAIPLT01 > JANXBB01. Next base: position 1,718 of record JANXBB010000050.1, read on the forward strand.
TTGGCCTTGGCATTACCTAGTTTTGCTTATGTTCAAAATAAATCTTTTACTTTTACTGATCAACCGCCAATTATTAGTACTTTGCCATTTTTAGTCCGAATTATCCATGATGCATTAAGTTTTCTAACCCGACCTTTAAAATTTAAAGCACACTATCAAGTATTACCAGAAACCGAAGAAGAGATTGTAATATCAGGAGGTGTAGGTCTTTACCTTACAAACTTTAAATTAAAAAGTTATAAAACTCGTGCTGAATTTAATAAAACTGCTGGACTAAAAAGACTTGAAGTTATTTTTGATCATAAAAATCGCCTTGTAGCTGAGCTTCTAAAACCAATCTGATATTTTTTCCCCACCACATATAATTTGAGCATCTATATATTATAGATGAAAGCTCAAAACTTTAAAGACAAACATAGAAAAAGAGTATTATTAGCTTTTGGCTTAGTTGGAATGACTGGTATCCGATACGGTCCTCGGGATTGGGTGATTTTTGTCGCAATTAACGCAGGAGAACTTTACGCTGCGATTAACTCATATTATGTAATATTGCTTTAAGGAAATATGCAACCTTCCTTTAAAGCGCCACAGATTTTAATATTATATTTATAGGGATTATCTCCTTGACTTTTAGGCAATTGTTTTGTAAACTTAACTCTATGATTGAGGGAGTTGAGATAAAAAAACTACGAGTTATTCCCGATGAACGGGGATTTGTAATGGAGATTTTGCGCTCTGATGATAGTTTCTATAAGAAATTTGGTCAATGTTATCTTTCGGTAGTTAACCCTGGTGTGATTAAAGCTTGGCATTATCATAAAATTCAGACTGATCATATTGCGGTTATTAAAGGTATGGGGAAATTAGTGCTTTATGACCAAAGAAGCGATTCAAAGACTTATGGTGAAATTAACGAGTTTTTTATTGGTGAACAAAATCCTTGTCTTGTAGTCATTCCTCCGTTGGTATTGCACGGAATAAAAGGTATCAGTACGGAACCCACTTATCTTATTAATTGTCCCACAGAGCTTTATAATTACAGTAGTCCTGATGAGTATCGTATACCACCATTTGATGAACGAATTCCTTATGATTGGAATTTAAAGCACGGATAATGCTAAATTGTAGAGGTTAAAGAAAGAATGAAGACAATTTTAGTAACTGGTGGTGCTGGTTTTATTGGTTCTAATTTTACTAACGAACTCATAAAAGATCCCAATTATAAAATAATTGTTTTAGATAAATTAACTTACTCAGGAAATTTAGATAATTTTTCTGATGAGACTAAGAAAAGCCCACGATTTAGTTTTGTCCGGGGCGATATTGCAGATCGGGCATTAGTGCGTAAGCTAATGAAAAAGATTGATATAGTAATTAATTTTGCAGCGGAAACTCATATTGACCGCTCAATTGTTAATTACGATCCATTTGTCCATACTGATTTTATTGGTAGTTATGTTCTTTTAGATGAGTTTCGGAAAGCTCAAAAAGAACGATTTATTCAGATCTCAACAAGTGAGGTTTATGGATCAGCGCAGATTGTGCCGATGACTGAAGAACACCCAATTGCACCACAAAGTCCCTATGCAGCCACTAAAGCTGCTGCGGATCGGATGGCATATGCATTTTATAAAACTTATGATTTACCGGTAGTAATTGTTCGGCCGTTTAACAATTATGGTCCGAATCAATATCCTGAGAAGCTTATTCCGTTTTTTATTACCAATGCTTGGGAAAATAAACCATTATATGTTTATGGTACGGGTAAGAATACTCGAGACTGGTTATATGTTAAAGATTGTGTAAGAGCTCTTAAAACAATTATCGAAGCAGATATTAAAGCAATAAAAGGCGAAGTTTTCAAACAAAGAAAAGTCCATGAAAAGATTATACAGCATACATTTTGAGCGGGAAATTAACTCCATACGCTTAATTTTGAGATTTTACCCGTT